>NZ_RAWR01000211.1:0-18434 GCF_003986945.1 Corallococcus sp. AB018
ATGGCGCACACGTTCTATGCGCTGCGGCATGGCGGCGAGGTGCACGGCATCACGCTGATGACTGTCGGCGGTGTGTCAGAGCTGGCGGAGGTGCCCAAGCGTCCCCGGGACGAGGCGTTGATGGCGCTGGTGGGCCCGCTGACGAGCCTGGGGCTGGCGGCGTTCCTGGGCGCGCTGACGTGGGTGGTGCACGGCCTGGGGATGTTCCAGGTGCAGTTCGCGCTCTTCACGCTGGCGATGCTCAACGCGGTGCTGGGGGGCTTCAACCTGTTGCCGGCGTTCCCCATGGACGGAGGCCGCATCGTGCGCGCGGCGCTGACGCCCCGGCTGGGATTGCTGCGGGCGACGAAGGTGGCGGCGGGGCTGGGGCGGCTGTTCGCGGTGTTGTTCGGCGTGTGGGGGCTGGTGACGCTGAACCCGTTCACGCTGGTGGTGGCGTTCTTCGTGCTGATGGGGGCGGAAGGGGAGTCGCGGCAGGTGCGGATGAAGGCAGTGCTGGAGAAGGTGCAGGTGGAGGCGCTGATGACGCCGCGGATGGTGGGCGTGGACCTGGACCTGTCGATGCAGGACGCGCACTGGGCGCTGCGTCACGAGCACGTGAGCATGTTGCCGGTGACGAGCACGGGGCGGCCGGTGGGGCGGGTGACGTGGGCGGCGGTGCAGGCGGTGCCGGAGGCGCAGCGCGGAAGCTACGTGGTGCGCGACGCGATGGAGGACGGAGTGGTGGCGGACCTGCGCGAGGACGGGTGGGCGGCGCTGCGCAGGATGGCGGAGGCGCGCGTGCCCATGGCCGCGGTGGTGGACGAGGACGGGCTGCTCGCGGGGACGTTGGACTGGAATGACATCCAGCGGGGGCTGGCGCGGGCAGAGGAGGCAGAGCGGAACCGATCGCGGACGGGGTGGCCTCGCGAGCGGACGGCGTAGGTTGGATGGATGGCACCCACCCTGATAAGTGGGGGCAGCCATGTCCTCTTCGCTGTCACTCAAATGCGGCCTGCTGCTCGGCTTGTTGGCGTTTCCGGCGTTGGCCCGAGAGCTTGAAGAAAAGCTCAGGATCCGGACGCTCCAGGTTCCAGCCCATCCCGGACAGGAAGCGCCGTCCATCTACGTCTCCGCGCAGGTGGCGAGCGTGCTGCGCTTCGAGCAGGACATCGTGCCCACGAAGACACGGCTCCTGGCCTGGGAGGGGCGCTTCGAACCGCTGCTCGTTGGAAGCAAGAAGGTGGTGATCGAGCCGCTGCGCGACCTGGACGAGGGGGAGGCGCTGCCGCTTCACGTGACACTCGCGGATGGGACAGCGTTCACCTTCCTCGTGAGGCCGAAGCTCCGCGAGTCCTGGGGGTGGATCGACTACCAGGTCAATGTGTTCAAGGACCCTGGCAGCTACAACGCGGTGCTTTCAGGGCTGTATGACGCGCTCAACCGAGAGCGTGCGCTGCGTGAGGAGAACGAGCGGTTCAAGAAGGAGGAGAACTCCATCGACCATGCCTACGCGACGCTTCTCTCCAACGGAGAGGTGGGGAAGACGCCGTTCCGGCGCAAGCGGGTCTTCCGCCTGCGGCACGAGGACATGGACATGGTGGTTGAACTCTTCAAGGGACCCGGCAAGGCAGCCGCCGTGGTGACCTTGCGGAACACCGTGCTCGAGGAGGCGTGGACGCTCGAGGGGGCTTCCGTGACTCGTGACCTCTCCCTCCGCACGGCTCGCCCGTTCGCGTTGCGCATGGAACGGTCGGTCATCGTCCCTGGCCAGTCGGGAAGGATCGCGGTCGTCGTGGACAAGAGTTCCTTCGAACTGGAGGGTGGTCAGTTGGCGGATCTGGCCCTCCAGATCTTCCGTGGGGATGGGCTCCTCCAGGTCGCCGTGGCGATGGAACATGCACTCGTTCGGCAGTAGAAAAGTCGCCCCCATGTCCATGACCAAGGCCCTGCTGCTCGGCACTTTCGTCCTGATTGCTGCGTCTTCTGGATGTACCAGCAGCGGGGTGTCGCTGCGCCCCGATGGAACTCCTGGGCCGCAGGAGTGCTCAGAGGAAGCCAAGCGGACGATGCGTGCCTTGAAGTTGCGTGTGGGGGACGCGCAATTGGTCGAACTGGACGCGAACCAGATTGGTTCACGGCGTCCCACGATCTACGACGGACCGATTGAAAGCATCCTTGAGGATGACTTTGGCACGTTGGAGGCGACGACCCGTTTGTATGGGCAGGTCTGGACGAGCGGACCGCAGGTCGTCATCCGGTATTACGAGGCCCATCCACCGGACAGCGAGAAGTTCCCCATCTGTGCCGTGGCTCGGCTCAGCCAGGACCAGATGCGGAAGAGTCCGGACTCGAAGCCTGGGATGGCGATTCTCGAAGGCTCTACCGCGGCGGCCTACGTCGTCGATGCGTACCGGTAGCGGACGGCATCGCGCTCCGGGTGAATAGGTTCACTCCGGCCACGTCGGGATGGGTGTGTCCCACAAGGAAGCCCCATGAAGAGCCTGCTGGTTGGAATGATGTTGGCGTCGACGCTGGGTGCCGGTCCCTCGAAGACGGTGGACCTGGTGGGCACGGTGCACAGCGAGGACATCGGCAACCAGAGCTCCAGCCGGGCCACGTGGCTGCCCACGCAGCCCAAGCGCATCGAGCAGTTCGAGTTCCACCTGAAGCGCCCCATGAAGGCCGTGCAGCTGGAGTACCAGTGCCACCTCCAGGACACCGGTGATTCGGGGTGGCTGCCCGAGGGCACGCCCTGCGGAACACAGGGCGAGTCACGGCGTCTGGAGGCCTTCGGCATCCGGCTGCGCGGCGAGGGGGCGCACCTCTACACGGTGCGCTACTGGTGCAAGGTGGAGGGGATGGAGCGCCCCCTGGGGCCGCTCACGGACGGCGCGATGTGCGGCACCACGGGCGAGGGCCGCAAGCTGTTGGGCATGCAGGTGGAGTTGGTGCGCAAGTAGCCGCGCTCAGGTGGGCACGCGTCCGCCGATTGCTGGGAAGCGCTCGTAGGCTCGCAGGAGCGTTTCAAGATGGGTGGGGATGTCGAGATCGAGCGGTTCCTCGGTGAGGCGGACAATCCATCCACCCGTTGTGGTGCGCCGGGCTCGCGACAGCAGCTCCGTGTCGCGCACCGGGTCCGGGAACCCGATGCGGCGCGCCGTCGCGGCCGACCAGTAGTTGAGCCAGCCCAGGCGATGGGGACATTCCGGTGAGGGGATTTCCCGTGCGAGCTTGAGTGCCGGCAGTCCGCGAGGCGGAGGCTTTGGATTCGCTGCCCAATTCTTGGTCTGACGCGCGATCTCCACGCCTGCGGGAAAAGGTGTCGCGTGACCCCAGAACGCGCGCGCGCCCTCCGCGATACCTTCCAGCAGATTCCCTGCCGCCGCGAGGTTGCCCGCATTCATCGGCATCTCCGCGTGGACGTCGAACAACGGTTGGCCTCCTGGCCCGGAGTCCGCTGAGATCTCCAGTCCGTAGACCGTGACGAGTTCACTCTCGTTGGGGCCATTGCAGACCAGAGGGAACCCGGGGCCATCCGGCCTGCCGCCGAGGACCCATGCGTCCCGTTGGGGCAGGGGATAGGGATTTCCTTCGACGGAAATCGCCCAGTCCAGGCGCAGGCCGGGGATGGCTCGCTCCATGCCGTGGACGACGGCCAGAGGGCGGCTGTCATTGCCTACGAGCGCGGGCGCGTAGGTCATCATGACCAGGTTATTCCTCTGCTTCGTCATCCTTGCACCACTCCATGAGGATGATGGTTCCCTCGAGATCGGGATCCGCGATCTCCAACGCCTCTTGATGCGCGGCACTGCGAACGCCGACCCGAAAGTCGAATCCACACGCACGAGCGAGGTCGCGTTCGTGCCGCATCTCCATCAACTGCTTCTCTGGCACCGTCCTTCGCAGGAAGGCTGAGTACGTGTCGAAATTGTCGGTCTTCACCTCCCAGAGCGTGCGGAACGCGGACTGGAGCCCGTCGTAGGCCTTGCCGTTGACCAGGGCATTGGCGCCGCGGAAGGTGTTGCCCGGGATTCCGTCCGCACATCTGTTGTGAAGGGGATGGCCGCCTTTGGGTGGTACCCGTTTGGGAATGCACTCCGGGCGGCGCTCTCGTGGCTCCGCGGAACTGGGGGGCCCGGGTGGAGGAAACCAGTCCTGCCCGGAGGAACGCCCTGTGGGGTCAGGGCCATGCTCCACCACGGACTGTTGCGTGAGTGGCTGGGTCCGGGGCGCATCTTCATCCGGATAGGCATGCCGCAGTTCGTATGCCTCCAGCTCTTCCGCGATGGCGACCGCCACCACCACGACACCGATGACGATCACCGCACCCACGACGATCTCCGGTTGGGTCAGAAGGCAGACGCCCACCATGGTTTGCAGGGCGGCCGCGTCCGCTGATGCCACGGGGCAGCGATGCTCGGAGTCCTCGAAACGGATCCTCCTGGAGTCGAGCGCCTGAAAGCACCGCTCCACCACCACGTCCCACGGCTGAGAGGCTTCCCGGACGACGCACTTCCCCTCGTCCCTCCAGGGCAACGTTGCTGCTCGCTGGAGATTGGTGAAGCGTGACTCACGAACCGCTGGCGCCTTCATCTGCGGCGTCGATGTGGCACATGCAGAAAGGAACAGCAGGAGCGCGGTGGCGGCGAGGAATCGCATGTTCGTGCTTCAGTTCTTCTCCGGCAAAGACCAGTTCATCTGGAAGCGGTGCGCGCCGTTGGGCGCACTGTCCAGCCAGCCGGTGATGCTGTCGCTCTTCGCGAGCAGGGGGCCCAGCTCCGTGCTCGCTCCGAAGAACGCGGCCAGGCGCTCGTCGCCCATCACGTCCATCAGCGACACCTGCGACAGGCCCCGCGCCAGCTTCTTCGGATCCAGCGTGAACTCCACCGCGCGCTTCAGCGGGCCGCCCTTCTCCGGCAGCGACGCGAGCATCGTCTGCGTCACCGTGGAGTCATTGCCGAACACCAGCTGCTTGCCCTTGAGCCGCACGTAGACGCTGCCGCCCTTGGCCTCCATCGCGTAGCCGTCCTCCAGCGTCCTGGCGCCCGGGAACTTCGCCAGCGGGGCCAGCGCCGCCTTCACCGCCGCCGCGTCCGTCACCTCCGCCGCCAACGCCTGCTTCGCCGCGAAGAAGCGCACCTCCGGCTTGCGCAGTGAACCGCGCACCACCACCGAGTCCACGCCGAACAACACCTGCCCCGTCATCTGCTTCGCCAGCGCGTCCGTCACCGCCTTCACGTCCGCCGCCGGACACGCGGGACACACCGACTGCACCGCGGCCCCCACTGAATCGACCGCCTGCGCCACGCCTGTCGGCGCCACCTGTGCCCTGGCGAAGAGCAGGCCCGCGGGGGACATGGCGCCGTAGGGGCTCGTGCCCTTGGCCTGGAAGGGCGGCAGCGGCAGCTTCGTCGTCGTGCCCTCCACCTTCAGCCCCGTCGCCGTGCCGTCCAACGCCAACACGCCGTCCTTCGTGGACAGGTACAGCACCCCCGGCACCGTGGCCATGCGCGCGTCCGCGGCCGCCGCCTTGAGCGCCACCAGCTTCGCGGCCTCCTTGCGGAGCGCGTCGTCCGAATCCGTGCTCAGGAAGGCGCAGGCCTCCTGGCCCTTGATGACGTAGCCGCCGAAGCCACCCGAGGCGCTCGGCGCGCGGAGCGTCGTCACGCCCTTCACCGTGCCCGCCTTCACGTCGCCGTTGCGCGCGAGCACGTTCGCCGTTGCTTCCTGGAACACCTTCGTGTCCTTCACCCGCGTGCACGCGATGCGGCCGTCCTGCCGCATGGACACCGTCAGCGGCCCCGTCACGTCGATGCCCTGCGCCTCCATCACCTCTGGCTTCCCGAGGTCGAGTTGCAGGATGGGGTGCAGCTCTCCGCGCCACGCCTCCGGGTTCAGCAGCTGCGAGTACGCCCCGGCCCGCGTCAGGAACGCGTTCAACCCCTGGAGCTGATCCAACTGCGGGGCGTGGAGGACCGTGACCGTGGAGGCGGCGACGCGAGGCGCGGGTGCGGCCGCCAGCGTGGCGGCAAGTGCGAGGGCGAGCATGCCCCCACCTGAAAGCGACCCACGGCCCCTGTCAAGGCACTCCCACCCGGGACGCCCATCACCAACGTCCGCACGGCGCCCCGCTGGCCCTACGCCGGCAGCCGCCCCGTGTTGGCCCAGTCAATCATCCGCTCCGCCAGCTCCTCCGCGCTGCGGCGCAGATAGGCCAGCTGCAACACCTCGTCGTCCGTGCACGCCAGCGCCATGCGCACCCGCACGCCGTCCACGAAGCGCAGCACCTGCGCGATGCTCAGCGACGCCCGGTCCTCCAGCGCCCCCGCGAACCCCGCCACCTCCGCCTCCGCCGCGCAGCCCTCCGCCAGCAGCGCCGCCACCCACACGGACCGCGCCACCCGGTGCTCGCGCGCCCGCGTGTCCTGGAGCTGAAGACGCCACGGCTGCGCCTCCCAGTGCGCCGCGCCCTCGACGTTCTCCACCAGCTCCCGCCCGCCCTGCGTCCGCGATTCCATCGCTCGCATCATCCGTGACCCCTCTTCCATCAAGACCTGGGTCCATCCACGGGCGTGACCGGCAGCCTTCCTCCCGTCCACGAGCAGGGCTCGTGAATGAGCGGCTTTCCGGAAAAGACGCACTCCACCTGTTTTCTTGCCCGCCCGGAGGGATGCTTGGACTGTCATTCGCGGACGCTCCCGTGCAGGTGGGAAAGCCTCTCGCCGGCGCCGTCTCCAACCCGCCGGCGAGAGGTCACCGGGGCGACCGGTGCCTTCCTGCTTTGAGGGATTGTCACGAAGCGGTGCGAGTGGATTCTCGGACCCCGGTGCGAGGCGGGATGTTCACGTGGGGACAGTGAGTGGCCCTCGGGACGTATTGGGTTGGAGCCCGTCTCTCACGCATCGTTCGCAGTCCGGTTCCGGGGGACGGTGTGGTCGACCGCGTCTTTGTCGGGACCGTCACGGCCTTCCGGGGGGAAGCCACCATGTCGAACCTGCTCGACCTGCCGCGTCAGGCATTGATGGACCTGCGCTCGCGTCTCAGCCACCTGCCGATCGTGTCCCATCTCCACCGCCGGCACGCGCCCAACAGCCTGTCCCTGTCCAGTCCGGCGCCGCAGGACTCCGTGCTGGCGGATCCTCAACGCGTGGAGATGTGGCGCCGCGCGGTGGAGCGCTACGTGCGCCCCAACCAGGTGGTGGTGGACGTGAAGGCCGGCACCGGCCTGCGCACCTTCCTCGCCGCGCACCAGAACCCGCGCAAGCTGTACGCGGTGGATGACTCGCGTCTGTTGGACACCACGCAATGGGTGGCCCGCCGCAACGGCCTGGACCGCATCGCCTTCGTGCGCGAGCCCACCTGGCACTTCCAGCCGCAGGAGAAGGCGGACGTGCTGCTGCATGAGCTGTTGGGAGATGCGCTGCTCGACGCGGGGCTCGTGCCCCGGATGCTGGACTTGCGCTCGCGCCTGCTCAAGCCCGGCGGCCGCATCCTCCCCAACCGCTTCGAGGTCTACGTGGAGCCCGTGCAGCTCCGCGAGGAGGCATGTGTCCCGTTCATCTGGACGCAGCACCTGCCCCACGTGGACTTCCGCTGCCTCCAGTCGCTGCGCGAGGCGATGAGCCCGTCGTACTTCACGCGGCTGGTGCGCTCCTACGAGGTGGACCACCTGCTGTGTGAGCCGGAGCCCGCGTTCGGGTTCGACCTGGAGACGATGCGCGCGGAGGGGCTGCCCTCGCGCGTGCGCATCCAGCGGCCGGTGGAGGAGGACGGGCGGGTGGACGGCTTCTGCCTCTTCTACAAGGTCGCCTTCGACGCGGAGCTGTCCTTCGACGTGTCCCCCATGCGCGAGCGCAACACCACGGCGATGACGCTCCTGCGCGTGGAGCCTCGCGAGTTCAACCGCTACGACACGCTGGACTTCGAGCTGGAGCTGCCCAATCCGTCCGACCCGCGCACCTGGCGGTGGCAGTTCACCTGACGGCGGTGCCGGAGCCCGGAGTGATGCCCGGTGGACAGCCTGCCTGCCTCCGGGTGTCGCCGGAGGTGGGCGCACTGCCTAGCTTGCATGGCGCATGCGACCGTTCCGACTCCTCGTCCTGCTTCTCGTCTCCGCCGCCTCGCTGCCCGCGGCGGCCCAGTCTCCCCGCACCGTCGCGGGCGTGTGTGGCCGCACCAACTGGGTCTGTGTCGCGGAGTGCATCGACGCGGAGTGCGTCGACAAGTGCATGCGCGAGGGCTGCGAGGACGCGCTCAAGCGGCTGAAGACCTGCACCAGCAAGGCGGCCTGCGCGCCGGATGACACGGCGTGCGCGGCGAAGTCGTGCGGCCTCACCTGCGAGAAGTCCTTCGAGCCCGCGCCCAAGAGCCCGGAGAAGCTGGCGACGAACCCGTGCGAAGGCGACAAGGCGCCCAAGGGCACGGCCGTCCCCGAAGCGCTGGTGGGCACGTGGGTGCTGTCCGCGGCGAGCATCCCGGACACGGACCAGGGAAAGGAGGAGCGCATCGACGTGCAGCCCCGGTCCGACTACGCGCGGGCGTTGCAGATCACGCCGAGCGGATGCTTCGTGATGCGGACGAAGCTGGATGACGCGACGCTCGGGCGCGGCAGCACGCTGGATGTTCGCGCGTGGGGCCGGCTGGAGGTGAAGGACAAGAAGCACCTGGCGCTGCGCACGCAGGACGGTCAGGCGGTGGGCCCGGTGTGCGGCAAGGAGCGCGTGGTGCCCTTGTCCAAGGGGAAGTTCAAGGGCGGGGACTTCACGTACGCCATTGAAGAGAAGGACTCGCTCGTGCTCACGGTGCCGGGCGCCACCCGGCAGACGTTCCAGTTCGAACGGGAGAAGCAGGAAGCGCCGGAGCCGCACCCCAAGCCTTGAGGAGGACCTTGCCCCCACCGGGGTGCACGGGTGAGAAGGACGCCATGGCAGGCCGCGAGCGGATGGCGAGCATGGACGCGGCGTGGCTCCAGATGGAGGAGCCCGCGAACCTGATGATGATCACCGCGGTGCTGTGGTTCGACGGCGCCGTGGACCTGGAGCGCCTGCGCGCGGTGGTGCGCGAGCGGCTGGTGGAGCGCTATCCGCGCTTCCGTCAGCGGGTGGTGCCCGGGCCGCTGGGCGCGCCGCATTGGGAGGACGCGCCGGACTTCGAGCTGGAGGAGCACTTGTCCACGCTGCGCGTGCCGGAGTCGGCGGGACGCGCGGGGCTGGAGGCGCTCGTCGGGGACTGGCTGGGCGTGCCTCTGGAGCGCTCCCGTCCGCTGTGGCACTTCCACCTGGTGCGCGGCGCGCCGGGCGGGGACGTGCTGCTCGCGCGGCTGCACCACTGCATCGCGGATGGCATCGCGCTCGCGCGGGTGTTGCTGTCCCTCACGGATCCGGTGGACGCGGTCGCCGTGCCGGAAACCTGGGATGAAAGCCAGGAAGCGGTCACGCCTTCCGAACCGGAGCGGCGGCCAGGCGCTCCTGGCTGGCTGCGTTTCGCCCGGGGCGCCCGCTCCGCGCTGCGCAAGGGCGCGGAAATGGTGCGTGAGCCCATCCTCGCGGGCGACCTTGTTCGCGAAGGCGCGAAGGGCGCGGCGGCATTGGGGAAGCTGCTGGTGCTGCCTCCGGATCCACGCTCTCCCTTGCGCGGGCCGCTGGGCCCCCGGAAGGTCGCCGCGTGGTCGGAGCCCATTGAGTTGGAGCGGGTGAAGGCCGTGGGCCGGACCCTGGGCGGTACGGTGAACGACGTGCTGCTCACGGCGGTGACGGGCGCGCTGCGGCGCTATCTGGCCACGCGGGACGCTCCACTGGAGGACGTGCACGCGCTGGTGCCGGTGAACCTGCGGCCCATGGATGTGCCGGTGCCTCGCGAGCTGGGCAACCGCTTCGGCGTGGTGTTCCTGCGGCTCCCCGTGCACCTGGCGGAACCGCGCCGCCGCTTGCGCGAAGTGGCGAAGCGGATGGAGCACCTCAAGCGCTCACCGGAGGCCGTGGTGACGTCCGGCGTGTTGGAGCTTCTGGGCCGCACGCCCGCGGCGCTGGAGCGCGCCGTCGTGGACGTGATGGGCACCAAGGCGTCGCTCGTCGCCACCAACGTGCCCGGGCCGCGCCAGCCGGTGTCGCTCGCGGGCAGCCGACTCAAGGGACTCACGTTCTGGGTCCCCCAGGCCGGCCACGTGGGCCTGGGGGTCAGCCTCTTCAGCTACTCGGGACAGGTGACCGTGGGCGTGGCCTCGGATGCGTCACGCGTGCCCGACCCGGAGGCACTGGTCGCCGCGTTCCAGGAGGAACTGGACGCGCTGGCGACGATGGCTCCCTGAGCGCTACTTCGCGAAGAGCTTGTGCGGGTCGTACTTGCCGCGCACTTCCTTGAGCTTCGCGCGGATGGTGTCCGGCCAGGCGCTGTCGAAGTGCTCCGCGTCGCGGACCTTGCCCATGAAGTTGATGGTCATCTCCGGCGATAGCCACGGCTTCAGCTCCGCGCGCAGGCCCTCGGTGGCGCCGGGCAGCACCGTCTCGAACAGCGGCGGGTGCATGCCCACCAGACCGACGACGAAGTTGCCACCGCGGCCGCCCACCGCCGAGCCGCCCGCCACGTCCTTCTGGCTGGCGCCGCCCAGGTGCCGCAGCTCCAGCAGGAAGTACGGCGTCTGCACGCCAGCGCCCACGTGGCGCAGCAGCGTGGTCGCCAGGTCCTGGTCCACGTGGGTCAGCATCATTCCGTGGGTCCAGACGGGGCTGGGCTTGTCCGGATCATTGTGGATGCGCGCGATCTGCGTCACGGGCAGCTCGCCCAGCATGTCCAGGTAGAGGGGCGCCAGCGCGCGCAGGGGCGCCGCCAGCTTCGCGCCCTCTTCCGTGGAGCCCGGGAAGGCGAAGCGCAGGTTGAGCACCGTGCGCCCCTGCAGCGGGGGCGGGATGAAGTCGAACGGCGGGAAGCGCATCACGGCGATGCTCGTGGACACGCGCGCGTCCGCCTCCGCCGTCCACTTCACCCAGCCGCGCAGCACGGCCTCGATGTGCTCCTCCGCGAAGAAGAGGCTGCCCGCGTAGAGCGAGCGCATCTCCACCAGCTGGAGCTTCACCTCCGTCACGATGCCGAAGCCGCCCTTGCCGCCGCGCAGGGCCCAGAACAGGTCCGGGTGATGCTCGGCGCTCGCCTCCACCGTCTCGCCGTCAGAGGTGACGAGCGTGTAGCCCACCACGTAGTCGGAGCTGACGCCGTGGCTGCGCACCAGCGGCCCCAGGCCGCCGCCCAGCAGGTAGCCCACCACGCCCACGTTCGTGGACGAGCCGGCGATGGGCGTCAGGCCGTGCTTCGCCGCCTCCTCGATGACCGGCTCCCAGCGCGCGCCCGCGCCAATGGTGGCGATGCGCGTCGCGGGGTCGATGCTCACGTGGTTCAGCGCCTTCGTGGAGAGGAGCACGCCAGAGGTGACGGGCGCGTACGTGCCGTGCCCCGTGGCCTGCACTGAGACGGGCAGCTGGTTCTCCCGGGCGAAGCGGATGGCCTCCGCCACGTCCTTCGTGGACTTCACCGCCACCACGTACTGCGGCGAGTGCGTGACGAGGACGTTGAAGCCGGCGCTCTCCGGGGCATAGCCCGCGTCGTTGGGGGTGTAGACGGGGCCGCTCACGCGGGCGGCGAGGGACTGGGTCATGGGGGCGTTGCTCCTTCGTGTCAGCCAGCCCTTGCGGGCCGGGAGGGGGACTCGGGTGCGCTGCGGTGCCGCGTCCAGGGAGTTCGAGCGCGAAGCAGCATAAACCTGGAAGTCAGGTCCGTACACGGAAGCATTCGGTGACAACACGGGCTGGATTCCAGCGGGTCGCCCTCCCGGCACCTCTACAGCAGGCCGTGCTCCTCCAGCTTGTTGTAGAGCGTGCGCCGGCTCACCCCGAGCAGCCGAGCCGCCAGCGTGCGGTTATCACCCGAGCGCTTCAGCGCATCCACCAGCGCTTCCTTCTCCACGTCCTTGCGACGTGACTCCAGCGTGACGGAGTCGGACGGCGACGGAGGCAGCGGCGCGGCGACGGGCGGTGGCGCGAGTCCCGGCTGGCGGGAGAGTTCTCGCGCCACGTCCTCGCCGGTCAGCATGGGCCCGTCGGAGAGCACCACCAGCCGCTCCAGGAAGTTCTGCAACTGGCGCACGTTGCCGGGCCACGGCTGGGCCTGGAGCGCGCGCAGTCCGTCCTCGCTCAGGGTGAACGGAGGCCGGCCGTTGCTCTTGGCGTGCACGTCCAGGAAGTGGCGGGCGAGGGCCGCGATGTCCTCCGGCCGCTCGCGCAGCGTGGGCAACCAGAGGGGCACGACGTTGAGCCGGTAGAAGAGGTCCTCGCGGAAGGTGCCCCGGCGCACGCCGTCCTCCAGCGACTGGTGCGTGGCCGCGACGAAGCGCACGTCGATCTTCACTGTCTGCGTTCCGCCCAGCCGTTCGAACTCGCGCTCCTGGAGCACGCGCAGGAGCTTCACCTGCACGGCGGGGGACACGTCGCCAATCTCGTCGAGGAACAGCGTGCCGCCGTGCGCCAGCTCCACGCGTCCGGGCTTGCGCGTCGCCGCGCCGGTGAAGGCGCCCTTCTCGTAGCCGAACAGCTCGCTCTCCAAGAGCGTGTCCGGGAGCGCCGCGCAGTGCAGCTTCACGAACGGGCCCGCGCGCCGGGGACTGTTCTCGTGCAGGGCTCGCGCGGCCAGCTCCTTGCCCGTACCGGACTCGCCCCGGAGCAGCACCGTGGCGGTGCCCTGGGCGGCCTTCACCAGCAGGGCCTTCACGTCCTTCATCGCGCGGCTCGCGCCCATGAGCAGGCTGTCGAGTCCGTCCGGCGCCTTGCCGGTGCCTCGCGTGGGCTCCGGGTCCTGGCTCGCGTGGAGCAGGGCCTTCTTCAGCGTGAAGAGGAGCTCCTCGCGGTCGAAGGGCTTGAGCACGAAGTCCGCCGCGCCCGCCTTCATCGCCTCCACCGCGAGCGGCACCGTGCCGTGCGCGGTCATCAGCAGCACGGGCACGTCCGGCCAGCCGCGTCCCACCTCCGCGAGCAGCTCCATGCCGCTCATGCCCGGCATGCGCACGTCGCTCAGCACCACGTCGATGGGGCGGCGCGCGAGCAGGGCCAGGGCGTCCTTCGCGTTCGAGGCCGGATGCGGAGTGAGGCCCGCCTGGGTGAGCAGCGCGCCCAGCACCTTGAGCAGCGCGGGATCATCGTCGACCACCAGGACGTGGCCCTTCAGTGCTTCGCTCACGCGGCTTCTCCCTCGGATGCCGGGGCCTGGGAAACGGGGGCCGCCGGCAGGCGCAGGCGGAGGATGGTGCCATGCCCCTCGCCGCTCGTCAGGGACGCAGTGCCTCCGTGCGCCTCCGCCACGCGCCGCACGAAGGCCAGCCCCAGGCCGCTGCCCGTCGCCTTGGTGGTGAAGAAGTCGTCGAAGGCCCGCTCTCGCGTGCGCGCGTCCATGCCGCTGCCGGTGTCCTGCACCTCCACCACCACCGCGCCGCCGTCCCGCTGCGTGCGCACGGTGAGGGTGCCGCCCTCTGGCATGGCCTCGTAGGCGTTGCGCACCAGGTTCTCCAGCGCGTTGGCGAGCAGGTCCTCGTCTCCCGCGCACTCGGGCAGGCCGGGCGCGAGCTCCTTCTTCAGCTCCACCGCGCCCGGGGTCGCGAAGGCCTGGAGTGACAGCACTCCCTCCACCAGCCGGTTCAAGTCCAGCGGCCGGCGCAGCGGCTCCACTCGCGCGAGGCGCTGGTACGTGCCCGCCACGCGGTCCAGGCGCTCCACCTGCTCCAGCAGCAGGTCCAGGAAGTCACCGTGCGCGTCCCAGGAGTGGCCGCGCGCGTGCTCCTCTTTCAGGTACTGCGCGGCGCCCTTGAGCGCGGCGATGGGGTTCTTCAGGTCGTGCGCCATCTGCGCGGAGAAGCGCCCCAGCGTGGCCAGTTGCTCCAGTCGCTCGCGCTGGGTGACGAAGGCGGTGACGCCCCGCCGCGCCGCCGCGAGCAGCGCGAAGGTGATGGCGGTGGTGCCCACGACCAGCGCTCCCGACTCGGCGGCGAAGGCGCGGAAGAGCACCAGGTAGGCGAGCACGCCTACCAGCGCGAGCACGACCGCGTGCATCGCCGCGTTCGTGGCGCGCGCGTCCTTGCCGAAGAGCTGGAAGCGCAAGGACGCGGTGGCCATCACCGGCAGGCCCAGCAGCGTGCCCACGTTGCCCAGCTTCGGCACGGGGAGGGCCATGTCCGCCGCCAGGTCCGTGAGCAGCAGCGCGACGAGCAGCGTGAGCCCCAGCAGCATCAACCCCGCTCGCGCCCGTTCGTCCTGCGAGTTCTCCGAGCTTGTGTGGCGCAGGTGGCGCGTGAGCAGCACGAAGCCCGTGGTGAGGATGGGGATGACGCCCAAGGCGACCGCGAGCCCGAAGCGGAAGGTGTAGATGCGCTCCTGCAGCGCGGGCACGCCCATGGCGATGATCATCGTCAGCGCGAGCGCGCCCATCACCGCGTAGGTTCCGTACAGGACCCGGGCGGAGCGGCGGCGGCGGCCCACGAACGCGAGGATGAAGTGCAACGCGCACGGCAGCGTCATCAGCGCCGCGGCGAAGCCCATCAGCCGCCAGCCGGTGTCCCCCGAACGCGCCAGCCCGAAGGCGGAGAAGTTCCAGGTGGACAGCGCGATGGACAAGAGAGACAGCGGCAGCGCGAGGGGGCTTCGTCCCACGCGGGCGAGCGCGATGCCGGCGAGCGCGAGCTGCCCCGCGCACGCCAGAAGGCTGACCCACATGGCGCCCGTCATCGCGCGCCTCCGTGGCTCAGAGCATGCCCAACCGGCGGGCGTTGGCGGGATCGACCGCCGCCGACTCCCAGCGCCGCACCGCGGACTCGCGCTCCGCGTCGGGAGCGTCCGCGTAGTAGCCCAGCGTGTCGTGCAGGGCGCGGCTCAGCTCTTCGATGGCGGCGAGCCGCACGTCCAACTCGCGGTGTCGCAGCGCGGCCACCAGCCAGTCCGCGCGGCGGCGGCTGCGGTTCTCCGCCCACCACGCCGACCACTGGCGCGGCTGGAGCCCCAGCGTGGCGCGGGTGACTTCGCGCAGGGCCTCCGCGGCGGCCTGCGCGCACATGGCGTCGTCGCTGCCGGTGAGGTTGATGAGGCCCTCGATGGCGTCGCGGTCGTGCAGCGTGCCCAGGGCACGGGCCGCCAGCGAGCGGCGCAGGGCGTCCCGGCTGGCCAGCTCCTGGCGCAGGTCGCGCAGGGACGCGTCCAGGCGCGGCAGGTGCTTGAGCGCGGCGGCGGCGACTCGCGCGGCGCTGGAGATGTCCGGCTCCATGTCGAACAGGCCGCGCAGCACGCCGTCCACCAGCTCCGCGTAGGGCAGGTTGCCCGCGGTGAGCAGCGCCAGGTAGCGCGTGTCCGCGTCGTTCGAGTCCAACAGCGGCGCCAGCGCGAGGGCCGCGGGACGGCCCAGGCGCGACAGGGCCGCGGGGATGGGGCCCAGCTCGTCCGCTTCCGGCAGCTCCACCACGGGCAGGCGGCTCCAGGCGGTGGGGCCGGGGAAGTGCTGCGCGAGCACCCGGGCGCTGGCTTCAGGTGAACGCGCCAGCTCCGCGATGGCGCTGGAGCGCTGGGACGCGTCCGGGCCGGTGAGCCGGCGCAGGAGCGGCGTGAAGTCCGGGGGCGGGCGCTCTTCCGGCGACAGCACGCGCGGAGGCAGGGCGGCGGCGCGGCCCAGGTTGGCCACGCCTCCACGGCCGAAGACGGGGTTCCACCCGAGCCCCGCGACCACGGCGGGTGCGGGAGCGGGCTGCACCGGGGCCGGGAAGCCGGGCACGTCCACGTCGATGGAGATGTCTTCTTCCGGCGCGCGCAGCTCGGACACGCGCTGCTTGCGGAAGAGGATGAGCTCCTGGAAGGCGGCCGGCAGGTCCTGGCAGAACAGGATGTAGTCGCTCAGCCGGCGCTGGCTCATCGGCTTCTGGCCGCAGTCGCCGTAGAGGATGGCCACGAGGCGGCCCTTCACCTCCACCGGGTACAGGAAGACGGTGCGCGGGGCCTGGCGGCCGAAGAGCTCCAGGTAGTGACGCGTGAGCGCGTCCGGAGGCAGCGGGCCCGCGTAGCTGCCACGCGTGACGGCGACGGTGCGGAAGACGCTGCTCGCGTCCAGGGGGATGGAGACCAGGGAGAGGGCGTTCGCGTCCAGGCCCTCTCCGCGCGCGTCCCAGCCACCCGCGGCGCCGCGCACGACGGCGAAGGCGGCCACGTAGTCGAACGTGCGGCGGCCGAAGCGCAGCGCCACGTCCAGCAGGCGGTCCAGGTCTCGCGTCGACTCGCGCAGCGCGGAGCGGGCCTGGGGCAGCGTCCATTCCGGCACGGCGGCATCCGGCGCGCTGGAGGCACCCGGGACGGAGGCGGGCTCCGGCGCGCGAGGACGGGTCGCGCCCTGCGTGGACGCGGGGTTGCTGAAGATGATGAACGACGGCTCGCCCCGGGGCGGCGCGGGGGGAACCGGCGGCTGGGTCGGCGTGGCGGTCTGGGCCGCGCGGGCCTGCTGCTCGGGCGAGGGCGGCCACACCGCGGGACGGGCTCCCGGGGGCTGCGCGGGGGCGCTGGGACGGCTCGCGGCCGGAGGCGCCGTGGGGGGCGTGGCCTGCGAGGTCTGGACGGTGGTGCCCGGTCGAGCAGGGCCCTGTGCCGACTGCGCGGCCGGGGTGGTGCCCTGGGGGCTCTGCACGGGAGTTCCCGGTCGAGCACCTTGGCCCGTGGTCGCGGGCCCCGGTCCGCCAAAGCCCTGCGTCGTGGGCCCCGGTCCTCCGAAGCCCTGCGTCGGGGAGATGCCCTGCGCGGTGGGGCCCTGTCCTCCGAAGCCCTGCGTCGCGGGACCCTGCACGGTGGTTCCGGGACGGCTCGCGGCCTGCGGCGGCGTGGCGAACGCTCCGGGCGCGGCGGGTCGACCCCCATGAGGCGCGGTGGCGGACGTACCTGCCGGACCCACGGGCAACAGCACGGGCACGGGCTGCGGCGGCGGTAGAGGACGCTCTCCCGGCGGGTAGAGGGTCGGCGGCGCGGCGTTCCCCGACGCGCCCTGGTTCGGAGCCTGCGCGGGAGGCGTGGCGCGCGCGGGCGTGCCCGGCATGTTCAGCCGCAGGGGCTCGCGCGTGTACGCGGGGGGCGGGATGTCCGTGGGCGTCGGCGCCGGCGTGGGGCGCTGGACCGCGCGGGCCGTCGTCACCGGACCCGCGGAGGTGTTCAGGCGCAGCGGCTCGCGCGTGTACGCGGGCGGGGGGATGTCCGCGGGCTCGGGCTCACGCGCGGCGGCGGGACGGGCTGCCGCGGGCACGGGCTCCTGGGCCACGTTGCGCGCCAACTGCTCCACCATGTCCACCGTCATCGACTCGTCGTCTGGCGGCGGAGGCGGGGGCGGCGTGAGCGCTCCGGCCTGCTGGGCGACCGCCGCGGCCAGCTGCACGAAGCGGGGCGTCAGCGGCTGGCGGTAGATGATGGAGATCCACTCGCGCACCCGCAGCTCGATGGCGACCCACAGCTCCAGCGGCTTGCCCAGGAGGAAGCCGACTTCGTCCAGCTCCTTCTTGGGCACCGGGTAGGCGCACGCCACGTGCAGCGTGTTGCCGTCCAGGGACAGGGGAACGACGCTCAGGCGTTCGGCGATTTTCGGGGGGATGAAGCTGGCGACCTCGAGGTTGGGCTCGAAGTCCACCAGGTTCACGGGCCGGAAGCCGGAGACCTCGCCCAGCATCGCGAGGACGTCCGCTTCGGACATGCCGCGCTCCAGGAGCGCGGTGTCCACATGGCCTCCCTGGGCCTGGTGCAGACGCAACAACTCTCCGGCCTGCTCCTGGGACAGGAGGGCGCGCGAGACGAGGTGCTGGGCAAGACGCGAAGGCATGAAGGCCGCGGCATCTTACGGCCGCGGCCGCAAGGTACAATGAGCCTGTTTCAGCTCGGTTGGACGACGAAGGTGGACGTCAGCTTGTCATGGAGCGTCTGTCCGCGGCGGTCGAACAGCGCCATCCAGAACCCGCCCAGGAAGAGAACGAAGGAAAGCCCGGCGAGCAGCGCCCGGAAGATGGCCCGGCCCGGGGTGGGCGCCATGCCATGGGTGTCCACCAGCCGCAGGCCCAGGAGCAATCGTCCCAGGGTGCGTCCATTCCACAGGAAGGCCGCGACCGCGCAATACACGGTGGCGAGCACCAGCACCAGGACCACGCCCGGCAGCAGCACGGAGTGCAGCGCGCGCAGCCAGGCGACGAAGGCGTCCAGCCCGGTCAGCCCCGGCTGCGGACCCTTCACGCCCGCGACCGACGAGGCCAGGGTGATGTAGGCCGCCGCCACGGCGCTGATGGCCGCGGTGTCGACGGTGAAGGACAACAGCCGGCGCCACAGCGAGGCGGGCCGCGCGTGAATCTCGCCCGTGGCCGGGGCAGCCGGGGCCGCGGAGACCTTCGACTTCTTCGCGGGGGCGGCGGGGGCAGG
>NZ_RAWR01000212.1:0-18304 GCF_003986945.1 Corallococcus sp. AB018
GTGTCGGACTTCAGGCGGTGGCTCCATTTTCTCTCGCCCGAGAAGGTAGGTCCGCGCGCCAGTTCGGCCAGGGGACGGTGTGCGTTCTGTTGGTCAGGTGGCGGTGGATGTGGCCTGGGAGCCGGCCAGGCGCTCCTTGAGGATGTGTTTCTGGACCTTTCCGAGGGCGTTGCGGGGCAGGGCGTCGGTGAAGACGACGCGGCGCGGCTTCTTGAAGGCAGCGAGCCGTTCGCGGCACCAGTCCACCAGGGCCTGGGCGTCGGTGGAGGCGCCGGGGTGGGGGACGATGACGGCGACGACCTGCTCACCGAAGTCCGGGTCGGGCAGGCCCAGGACGGCGGCCTCGGCGACGGCGGGGTGCGCGGTGAGGACCTCTTCGACTTCGCGGGGGTAGATGTTGAAGCCACCGCTGATGATGAGCTCCCGGGCCCGGCCGGTGATGCGCAGGAATCCGTCCGGGTCCCATTCGCCCAGGTCGCCGGTGCGGAACCAGCCCTCGGCGTCGAAGGCTTCGGCGGTGGCGTCCGGGCGGCGCCAGTAGCCGGTGAAGACGTGGGGGCCACGGACTTCGATTTCGCCTGTTTCGCCGCGGGGCAGGGGCTGGCGGGAGCGCACGTCCACGACGCGGGCCTCCTGGCCGGGGAAGGGCATGCCCACGGTGCCGGGGCGGCGTTCGCCGTCGTAGGGCTGGGTGGTGTTCATGATCGTTTCGGTCATCCCGTAGCGCTCCAGGATGCGGGCGCCGAAGCGCGCCTCGATGTCCAGGCACAGCTGGGGGCTCAGGGGGGCGGAGCCGGAGACCCACAGGCGCAAGGGATGCGGCGTCACGCCGGTGCGGCGGGATTCCTCCAGGAGGCGGCCGTACATGGTGGGCACGCCGAAGAAGAGGGTGAGGGACGCGTCGTCGTGCAGGGCGGTGAGCGCTTCGGAGGCGACGAAGCGGCGGCGCAGGTCCGCGCTGGCGCCGGTGAAGAGGGTGCCGTGGAGGCCCACCATGAGGCCGTGGGTGTGGAAGAGGGGAAGGGTGAGCAGGAGCCGATCCGCGTCGGTCCAGCGCCAGGCTTCGGTGACGGCGCGCACGTTGGAGAGCAGCTGCCGGTGCTGGAGCATGGCGCCCTTGGAGCGGCCGGTGGTGCCGGACGTGTAGCCCAGCACGGCGAGGTCCTCCGCGCGAGGCAGGGGCAGGGGCGCGGTGGATGAGGCGCCCTGTATGAGAACCTCCTGGAACGCCACGGTTGGGAGGGACGCGGGGAGCCCGGGGAGAGGCGGCTCCGCGGTGATGAGCCATTGCAGGGACGGGAGCTGGTCACGCAGCGGCGCGAGCTCCGAGGCGCCAGCGGTGCCGGTGACGCAGACCTTCACCTCGGCGTCGGAGAGGATGTGGGCCAGCTCCACCTGACGGTAGGCCGTATTGACGAGCACGGCGACGCAGCCCGCGGCCTGGACACCCAGCCAGGTGATGACGAACGCGTCGCTGTTCTCCAGGAAGAGCGCGACGCGGTCGCCCGGAGCCAGCCCCCGGACCTTGAGTCCGCGAGCAAACGCGGTGACCCGCTCCGCCAGCTGTCCTCGCGTGTACGTGGTCCCCTCGAAGGAGATCAGCGGGCGAGAGGGCTCGTGACGGGCGTGGTCCAGGAACACTTCAAGCAGGGAGGCCGGCATGGCGCGCGAGCCTACCTGGAAGGGATAGGCTGGGCGCATGTCCGTGCGTTGGCGATGGTTGTGGATGACAGGGCTGCTCGCGAGCCTGTCGTGCTCCGCGCCCCAGCCCACGCCCGGTGTCGTCCGGGGCAGACCTGGAGAGAGGCTGGCAAGTCTTCCGGGACCGATGCCCGGCTTCGGCCCGTTCGACACCTTCTCCGACGCGTTGATGGCCGCGTGTCCCGTGATTCTTTCCCAGCCCCATGCGACCGCTGGCCGCAAGGGAGCCCAGGACTTCAATATCCGCTGGCGCATCTCGAAGGAGTACTGCGCCTGGCTGTATTACACGCCGGTCGGCAAGTACGAGATGAGCATGCTGACGGACCAGTCAGCGCAGGACGACCTGGACCGCAGGCGCAGTTGCCTGCTGCCCGAGACTGTCGATGACTCTCGTTTCCCGCCAGGAAGCCTCAAGTACGTCTTCGCGCTGCACAACCATCCCTATGAGGGACATCTCTCCGACGGCGACCTCCGGATGATCGTCTCCATGGGACGCGTCCATGGATGGGTCATGGATGTCGGAGGGAAGAAGGTCCCCCTGTCGATCGTCGCGTTCTTCTCGAACTCCGACGGCCTGGACCATCCCTCATGTGACGGTTTCTTCCAGTACATCCCGGTGACAGGCGAACTGAAGAAGTGGACCGGTGGAGTCCGCGGTGGATGGCGCCAGGAAGTGCTGGGTACGGTCACCTGGCAGGATGAGACGCACTACCGGATCGATGAGAAGTAGCCGCCAGGAGCCTTCATGAAGAAGACCTATTCCATCCTGGCCTCCGCGCTCGTGCTGGCGGGCTGCATGAGAGCCGCCGCGCCGTCTCCCTCGAACTCCGAGGAGGACCCCTCCATCGCCTTCCCGCCGTTCTTCGCGCAACCCGCTGTCTCACTGGGGTCCGAAGGCACGGTGTACGAACTGGATGGCGACACGCTGCGAGCACTCACCGTCGCCGCCCGGGACCTGCTTCCACCGCGAGACACCTCCGTGTCGTGTGGAAGCCGCTGGGAATCTCAGCAGTACCGCGTCGTCCGGCAGGGCGACGTCATCTTCATCCGCATCGATGAAGATCCGAAGGCCTGTGGCCGTACACATCCCGCGCTGGACTCCGGCGCGAGCTACGCCATCCACCGGGATGGCCGGATCCTCCGGCGGCTCATCGACGGCCAGCCCGATGTCGCGAAGCCCGAGGATGCCGGCGTGTCCGCCACGCCCGGAGAGCCCGGAACCGCGTCTCCAGAAGCGCTGGGCGACGGGCCCTCCCCGTTCCTGCCGCGCTCCTGGCAGGACGCGGGCTCACCGGCTCCCTCGCCCCGCCCGTAGCACCGCTAGAAGATCGACATGCCCAGCGTGACGCTGCACAGGAAGCCGCCGTGCTGGCTGGTGCCGATATCGAGCGCGTCGAAGAGGTTCGGGTCGCGGCCGTCCGACGTGGTCCAGTTGTCCTCACGCAGGCGGAAGCCCCAGCCCGCGCGCAGACCCAGGTACATGGGGCCCATCGACTGGCGCATGCCCACCGCCAGCGTCGCCACCGGCGTGAACAGCTTCTCCGTCGTGTACACCTCGGACTCGTCGCCGATGGTGAGCGTGGTCGTCGACGTCGTGCCCATGTTGAAGCTCATGCCCGCCTCCAGGAACGGGCTCGTGCGCACCTCGCCCAGCGGATACAGGCGCGCCACCGGACCCACGCGGAAGCCCCAGGCGCCCGTGCCGGCGCTCAGGTTGAGCCCCAGGATGGGCGCCACCCGGTACTCCAGCTCGCCGCCGAAGATGCCGGACGGGCTGTTGAAGCCCAACGCCAGGCCCAGGTCCAGGTTCGTCCGGCCACCGCGCCGGGGAGGCAGCTGCGGGCTTTCCGTCTCGCGCCCCATCGAGTCCCCGTCCATGCCCTCATAACGGGACGCGTCGTTGCTCGAACGCTCCGACACCAGCGAGTCCGAGTCCGCCGCGGCGGGCACCTCGCCCGTCGCCACCGGCATCTCCTGGCTCGCGGCCTCCAGCTTCTGGGCCTCGGCCAGCACCGCCTGCGCCATCACCACCGAGCCCTTGTCGCTCAGGCTGGGATTGGCGAAGTCGTACGACAGCGTCTTGGTGCGCACCGGCGCGTGCGTCGTGGCCAGCTGATACGTCAGCCGGTACTTCTCCCCGGCCCGCGTCACCTTCGCGCTCACCGTCACGTCGGGCGAACCCTCGTGCTGGGGGTCCATCAGGATGGCTTCCGTGGTGGCGCTCTTCAGCGCCTCCTCGATGCCGTAACGCGTGCGCTCCGCCACGGTGCTCGCGGTCAGCCCGCTGGCGTCCACTTCGCTGCCCACGTCCGTGAGCTGGAGGTACAGGGCGTCGGCGAAGGCGGAGAAGGGCAGAAGGGTGGCGGCCAGCAGGATGCCGGCGCGCGTCCGCGGGGCGGTGGAGCGCATGGGGTGTTCCTCGAAATTGTGTGGGAATTGAATCGAGCAAGCAGACGGCCTGACGCTGTTTCTATTCACCCCCAGCACACTTCTTCGCGGTGTCCGTTCCTGGGACGCGCCCTTCGCGCAAGCGGTCAACGCCGCCGGCCTCCCCTCAGCCGTCCTCGTGTTTCCGGGCGCTTGCACCGGCTCGAAGCCCTGGCACACGGCTCGCTATGGCCCGGGGCGTGGACATCCCGAAGGCCCGAGCACCCCGCCGCAAACCCTATCTCCTGGCCGCCCTGGGCCTCGCCGCGCTCGTGACGGTGACGGTGGGCCTGTCCCGGCTGCGCCCCGCCGCGCCCACCGTGGACAAGGCCTCGGTGTGGCTGGACACGGTGAAGCGCGGCCCGCTGGTGCGCCAGGTGAAGGGCACCGGGTCGCTGGTGCCTGAATCCATCCGCTGGCTCACCGCCGACACCGCCGGCCGCGTGGAGCGCATCCACGTGAAGCCCGGCGCCACCGTCACCGCCGGCACGCTCCTCATGGAGCTGTCCAACCCGGACGTGCAGCTCCAGGCCCTGGAAGCCGAACGCCAGCTCGCGAGCGCCGAAGGAGACTTCCTGGAGCTGCGCGAACTGCTCCAGACGCAGCGGCTGTCCCAGCAGGCCGCCGTGGCCGCCCTCACCGCCGAGTCCGCTGACGCCACCCGCCGCGCCCAGGCCAACGCGACGCTCTTCCAGAAGGCCTTCGTCGGAGACCTGGAGACGCGCCAGGCGCAGGAGAAGGCGCAGGAGGCGGGCCAGCGTCTGGAGTTGGAGCGCCAGCGCCTGGACGTCATGTCCCAGAGCCTGCGCCAGCGTCTGGCTTCACAGCAGGAGCAGGTGGAGCGGCTGAAGGCCGTGGCGCGCTTCCGCCGTCAGCAGGTGGAGTCCATGAAGGTGCTCGCGGGCGAGGACGGCGTGCTCCAGGAGCTGCCGCTGGAGCTGGGCCAGTGGGTGACGCCCGGCGTGCTCCTGGCCAAGGTGGTGAAGCCGGAGCGGCTCAAGGCGGAGCTGAGAATCGCGGAGACGCAGGCGCGCGACATCCTCCCGGGCCTGAAGGCGCAGGTGGACACGCGCAACGGCGTGGTGGAGGGCACCGTGGCGCGAGTGGCCCCCGCGGCCAGCCAGGGCACGGTGCGCGTGGAGGTGTCGCTGCCAGACGCGCTGCCCAAAGGCGCCCGTCCGGACCTCACCGTGGAGGGCACCGTGGAGCTGGAGCGGCTGGACGACGTGCTGTCCGTGGGCCGTCCGGCGGGAGCCCAGTCGGAGAGCACGCTGGCGCTCTTCCGGCTGCTGCCCGGAGGCGACGAGGCGGTGCGCATCCCCGTGAAGCTGGGCCGCGGCTCGGTGAACGCGGTGGAGGTCGTGCAGGGACTTTCAGAAGGCGATCAGGTGGTGCTGTCGGACATGACCGCGTGGGATGCGGTGGAGCGCGTGAGGCTGCGATGATGACGACGATGACGAACGACCGCGATGCGAAGGCCGTGGCCCCGGGTGCGGTGCCGGGCAAAGCGCTGCTCCAACTCGATGGGCTCACCAAGGTGTTCGAGACGGAGGAGGTGGAGACGCACGCCCTCTCCAACATCCAGCTCACCATCCGTCAGAACGAATGGGTGGCCATTGTCGGCCCGTCCGGCTCTGGCAAGTCCACGCTGCTCGCGGTGCTGGGGCTGCTCGACACCGCCACGCGCGGCAGCTACCTGCTGGATGGCCGGAGCGTGCTGGAGCTGTCGCCCACGGACCGGGCGAAGGTGCGCAACCAGCACATCGGCTTCATCTTCCAGAGCTTCAACCTCATCGGCGACCTGACCGTCTTCGAGAACGTGGAGCTGCCGCTCACCTACCGGGGACTGCCCGCGCAGGACCGCAAGCAGCGCGTGGAGCGGGCCCTGGAGCGCGTGGGCATGGCGCACCGGGCGCGGCACCTGCCGGGGCAGCTGTCCGGCGGTCAGCAGCAGCGCGTGGCGGTGGCGCGCGCCGTGGCGGGAGACCCCCTCATCCTCCTGGCGGACGAGCCCACCGGTAACCTGGACTCGAAGAACGGCGAGGCGGTGATGCAGCTCTTGTCCGACCTGCACAAGGCGGGCTCCACCCTCTGCATGGTGACGCACGACCCGGCGCACGCGCGCATCGCCACGCGCACGGTGAGCCTGTTCGACGGCCGCGTCGTGCAGGACGAACAGCTGCGCTGAAGCGGGGACACGGCCATGGAACACCTGCTCGGTGACTTGCGCTACGCGTGGCGCTCCCTGAAGAACGCCCCTGGCTTCGTGGCGGTGGCGGTGCTGACACTGGCCCTGGGCATCGGCGCGAACAGCGCTGTGTTCAGCGTGGTGAAGGGCGTGCTGCTCACTCCGCCGCCGTTCACCCAGCCGGAGCGGCTGGTGTTGCTGGCCCCGAACTTCGACGCCTTCGGTCTCAAAGAGGTGTCGAACTCCATCCCCGAGTATCGAGACCTGAATACGCACACGAAGGCCTTCACGTCGCTGTCGGCCTTCCGGCCCGACGACATGACGCTCACCGGTGCGGAGTCGCCCCGGCGCCTGCGCGTCGTCATCGCCACGGCGTCGTTCCTGCCCACGCTGGGCGTCTCGCCGGTGCTGGGCCGGGGCTTCACGCAAGAAGAGGAGACGCCGGGTCAGGACAAGGTCGTCGTGCTCACGGACGCCGCGTGGCGCACGCACTTCGCGAAGGACCCGGAGGTGCTGGGGCGTGAGCTGCGATTGGACGGCGTGCCGCACACGGTGGTGGGGGTGCTGCCTCCGGGTGGCGTCTACCCGGAGGACACGGAGGTCGTGTTGCCCTTCGCGCCCACGCCGCAGCAGCAGGAGGAGTCCCGGCGCGGCAACCGCTTCCTGAGCGTGATGGCGCGGCTCAAGCCGGGCATGACGCTGGACGCGGCGCGAGCGGACCTGGTGCGCATGGGCAACGCGCGCTCGGCGGACCTGGTGGACCAGTACAAGCAGGCGGGGTGGTCCATGAGCGTGAAGTCGCTGGAGGACCACGTGGTGGGCGGGGTCCGCGAGACGCTGTGGCTGCTCTGGGGCGCGGTGGGCTTCGTGCTGCTGGTGGCGTGCTCCAGCGTGGCCAACCTGCTGCTCGCGAGGGCGGTGTCGCGAGGCCGCGAGGTGTCCATCCGCGCGGCGCTGGGAGCGGGCCGGATGCGGCTGGTGGCGCAATTCCTCACGGAGAGCCTGGTGTTGTCGCTGGTGGCGGGCGCGGTGGGGCTGCTGCTGGCGCTCTGGGGCACGGATGCGCTGGTGGCCACGGTGGGCGAGGGCCTGCCCCGGGCCCATGGCGTGAAGCTGGACGTGGCCTCCGTGCTCTTCACGTTGGCGGTGTCGGTGCTCACGGGCGTGCTCTTCGGGCTGGTGCCCGCGCTCCAGGCCAGCCGCGTGGACCTGCACGCGGCGATGCGTGAAGGCGCACGCGCAACAGGCAGCCACCGCACGAGCCGGCTGCGCGCCGCGCTGGTGGTGGCGCAGGTGTCGCTCGCGCTGGTGTTGCTGGTGGGCGCGGGCCTGTTCGTGAAGAGCTTCCTCGCGCTCCAGCGCGTGGACGCGGGCTTCGAGTCCGAAGGCGTGCTCACCGGGGCGCTCGCGCTGCCGAAGGTGCAGTACCCGGACCGGCCGAAGCAGGCGGCCTTCCTGCAGGCCCTGTTGCCCCGGCTCCAGGCGCTGCCGGGCGTGGAGTCCGCGGGGCTGACGAACGTGCTCCCGCTGGGGGGCGCCATGGACAACAGCTTCGACATCGACGGGCGTCCGCGTCAGCCGGGCGAGCTGTGGAAGGCGGTGGAGTTCCGCGCCCTCACCCCCGGCTACCTGCACGCGTTGCGCGTCCACCTGCGGCAGGGCCGGTTGCTGGTGGACTCGGATGGGCCGGACGCGCCCTGGGCGGTGGTCATCAACCGCTCCTTCGCGGACCTCTTCTGGCCGAAGGGCGACGCGCTGGGGCAGCGGTTGAAGTTGCACGGCCAGGACATGCAGTGGACCACGGTGGTGGGCGTCGTGGACGACCTGCGCGAGTGGGGCCTGGACGTGCCGGCGCGCCCGGCGGCGTACTACTCGCTGTCGCAGCTGCCGTCCGTGTACATGGGCCTGGCGGTGCGCGTGAAGTCCGGGGACCCGGAGGCCTTGCGCGCCCAGGTGGAGGCGGAGGTGCGCGCGGTGGACGCGGACCTGCCGCTGTTCGACGTGTCCTCGCTCACGCACCGGATGGACCAGTCCACGGGCCCCCGGCGGTTGTCCGCGCTGGTGATGGGCCTGTTCGCGGGCGTCGCGCTGCTGCTCGCGGCGCTGGGGCTGTCGGGCGTCATCGCCTTCTCGGTGACGCAGCGCACGCGGGAGCTGGGCATCCGCATGGCGTTGGGCGCGGCGCGAGGCGACGTGCTGCGGCTGGTGCTGGCGCAGGGCCTGCGGCTGTCGCTCACGGGCGTGGCGGTGGGGCTGTGCCTGTCCTTGGGACTGGCGCGGCTGTTGGGGTCGCTGCTGTATGGCGTGTCGGTGGACGACCCGTGGACGTTCGGCGGGGTCGCGCTGCTGCTGACGGGGGTGGCGCTGGGGGCGTCGTGGCTGCCTGCTCGACGGGCGACGCGCGTGGACCCCATCATCGCGCTCCGGGCCGACTGACCTCCCTCCTTTCTGGCACAGTTCATCACCGTGGCGTCCTCCGTGTCCGAACCCACCGCTTCCTCTCCGCGTACCACCCGCATCCTCGTGGCCGACGACCAGCCGGACGTGCTGGAGGCGTTGCGGCTGTTGCTCAAGCGCGACGGCTACACGGTGGTGAGCGCGCAGTCCCCCGCGGGCGTGAAGGCCACGCTGGACGCGGAGGACGTGGAGCTGGTGTTGATGGACCTCAACTACGCACGCGACACCACGTCCGGGCGCGAGGGCCTGGACCTGCTGGGCGAGCTGCGCGCGAGGGACGCGCTGCTGCCCGTGGTGGTGATGACGGCGTGGGGCAGCGTGGAGGGCGCGGTGGAGGCGATGCGCCTGGGCGCGCGCGACTACGTGCAGAAGCCCTGGGACAACACGCGCCTGCTGGCCACGCTGCGCACGCAGCTGGAGCTGTCCCGGGCGTTGAAGCGCGGCCGGCGGCTGGAGGAGGAGAACCAGCACCTGCGCCGCGAGCAGGGCGGACGCTCTCCGTTGGTGGGCGAGTCGCGGGCGATGCTGCCGGTGCGCAGGCTCATCGAGCGGGTGGCGCCGTCGTCCGCGCCGGTGCTGGTGACAGGGGAGCACGGCACGGGCAAGGAGGTGGTGGCGCGGCTCCTCCACGCGGCGAGCACGCGCGCGGACCGGCCCTTCGTCGCGGTGAACTCCGGCGGCCTGTCCGAGGGCGTCTTCGAGAGCGAGCTCTTCGGTCACGTGAAGGGAGCCTTCACGGATGCGAAGGCGGACCGCATCGGCTGCTTCGAGCTGGCGGACGGCGGCACGCTCTTCCTGGATGAGATTGGGAACATGCCGCTCACGCAGCAGGCGAAGTTGCTGCGGGTGCTCCAGACGGGGGAGTTGCACCCGGTGGGCTCGTCACGGACGCGGCGCGTGGACGTGCGAGTGGTGAGCGCGACGAACGTGGACCTGGGCCGGGCGGCGGCGGAGGGCCGCTTCCGCGAGGACCTGCTCTACCGGCTCAACACGGTGGAGGTGCAGCTGCCGCCGCTGCGGGAGCGGCGCGAGGACATCCCGTTGCTCGCGACGCACTTCCTGGCGGCGCAGGGACAGCGCTACGGCCGTCCCAACATCCACCTGGCACCGGGAGCACTGGAGGCGCTCATCGCGTATCCGTGGCCGGGCAACGTGCGCGAACTGGAGCACGCGGTGGAGCGCGCGCTGCTGATGGCGGTGGGGGACCGCGTGGAGGCGGAGGACCTGCTGCTCAAGCGGATGGGCCCGCCGGGCGGAGGGAGCACGCGCCTGGAGGAGATGACGCTGGAGGAGGTGGAGCGCTACCTCATCGAGCGCGCCCTCGGCCGGCATGACGGCAACGTGAGCGAAGCAGCGAAGGCGCTGGGCCTGTCGCGCAGCGCGCTCTACCGGCGGCTCCAGTACTACGGCATCAAGGGCGCAAGGTGAAACGCGGTTCCCCGGAGCCGCAAGGCCCGAGCGCCAAGACGCACGAGGAGGAGCGCGGGGCGCCATCGCCGAACGCCCCGAGCGGCACTGCGCACTCGGAGGCGCGGCAGGGGCCGGTACCGCAAGGTCCGAGCGCTGCGAGGCACGCAGAGGCGAGGCCGGAGCCAGCACCGCAAGGCTCGAGCGCCAAGACGCACGAGGAGGAGCGGCAGGTTCCGGCGCCGCACGACTCGCGCATCACGAAGCACGCGCAGGATGCGCACGAATCGAACGCGCGCGTGCCGTACGACCTTCGAGTGATGTGGCTCGCGGTCCTCGCGGGTCTGCCCGCGGTCCTCGTCACGCTCGCGCTCCTCTGGACGGGGGACTTCACCGCCAAGGTGCGTTGGACGCTGTCCGTCCTGGTGGTGGGCATCCACGCCGGAGCCTGTCTGGCGCTCCGAGAGCGCGTCGTGCGCCCCCTGCACACCGTCGCGGGCCTGCTGGCCGCCCTGCGCGAAGGGGACTACTCCGTGCGGGGCAGGGGCGGGCGCGCGGGCGATCCGCTCGGTGAGGTGCTCCTGGAGGTCAACGCCCTGGGCGACACCCTGCGCGAACAGCGGCTGGGCGCGATGGAGGCCGGCGCGCTGCTGGGCCAGATCATGGAGGCCATCGACGTCGCGGTGCTCGCCTTCGACGCCTCCGGCACCCTCAAGCTGGTGAACCGCGCGGGCGCCCGGCTCGTGGGTCTGCCGCGCGCGCAGTTGTTGGGCCAGCGCGCCGAAGCCCTCGGCTGGAGCGACCTGCTGGAAGGCCCCGCCCCCCGCCGCCTCACGCGAGTCTTCGCGCAGCAGGACGGCGGCCCCTACGAACTGTGGCGAGGCACCTTCCGCGAAGGCGGCCAGCCCCACCAACTCGTCGTGCTCACCGACCTGCGTCTGGCATTGCGTGAAGAAGAGCGCGAAGCCTGGCGCCGGCTGGTCCGCGTGCTCAGCCACGAGATCAACAACTCCCTCACCCCCATCCAATCCATCGCGGACGCCCTAAGAGACACCGTCACCCAGGTGCCGCGCCCCGCGGACTGGGAGGAGGACACCCGTCACGGCCTGGGCATCATCGCCCGCCGAGCGGAGGCGCTGTCCCGCTTCATGTCCGCCCACGCGCGGCTCGCGCGCCTGCCTCCACCCACGCTGGGCCCCGTCGAAGTGGAGCCCTGGGTGCGGCGAGTGGTGGCCCTGGAGCCGCGCCGCCCCGTCGCCGTGCGCCCTGGCCCCGTCCTCACCGTGTCCGGAGATGGAGACCAGCTGGAGCAACTGCTCATCAACCTGGTGCGCAACGCCGTGGACGCGGTCCTGTCGGAAGAGGGCGTGGGCGGTGTCTGGGTTTCCTGGGCGGTGCACTCGCCGGGCGCGGTGGAGGTCTGGGTGGAGGATGAGGGCCCCGGCCTCTCGGACACCGCGAACCTCTTCGTGCCCTTCTTCACCACCAAGCCCCAGGGCAGTGGCATCGGCCTGGCGCTCAGCCGGCAGATCGCCGAAGCGCACGGAGGCAGCCTGCGCCTGGAGAACCGCACGGACGGCCGAGGCTGCCGCGCGAGGCTCAGGCTCCCGCTGGACGCTCCGCGCGCGTGAAGCGCTTCTTGCCGGACGGGGCTTGGGGGCCCGTGGGCGCGGCGGGAACGGCTTCAGGCTCCGGCATGGGCGCGGCCAGCCGGTAGAGCAGCGCGGTCGCCGCCCAGAAGAACAGCACGGTGAAGCCCACGTGGATCCATCGCGCCTCGGACCACTGCTGGAGCGAGCGCGGCAGTGCCTCCAGCGCGACGAAGCCGCCCAGCCACTGCCCCAGCCAACAGAGCGCCGTCACCCACACCACGCGCTGCCACGAAGCCACCCGCGAGCGCCCGAAGGCATACCGGTGCAGGGCCCACAACAGCCCTACGGCGCAGCCCCACAGCGCCAGACGTGTCAGGGAAAGCCCTCGGTGCGAAGGACCCCATGGGTCCAGCTCCAGCACCCCGAAGCTCGGCGCCAGGATGAGCACCTGCACCAGCAGCACCCGGCGCACCCGCTCCGTCAATCCCTTGAGGAGCTGCCCATACGTCCAGGTCAGCGCAATCATCGGGGCCCTCCTCGGGCACGAATGAGCGGTGCTGCAGGTGAAGAACGGTTCGCCCTTTATTTCTTGATTTATTTGATTGGGCAGGACTCCCAGGCTCCACCCAGACAAGCAACTTCCGGGGGTTGGATGGTCATCCGTAATGACTATTCAAAGATGGACAATTCAGAGAGGGTATAGAACTCAGCAGGTGGGGAGGTTCCGTCGTAGCCAAGAGATTCCACGGAGAGCCGCACGAAGCGCACGGGCCCGGTGCTGGAGAGGGGCACGTCCTGGAAGACGGGCTCCTGGACGCCCAGGCGGAGCATCCCGTCCCCATAGGGAGATGCCCCCTCGGCAGACTCGGTGTAGAGGCCGAACGTCGCATCGCGCAGGGACTGCTCCAGCGGGCTCATGTCCCGCAGTACGACGCGCGCCAGGGATTGCCACTGTTCGCCGTCAACACTGCCCTCCAGGACGAGCCAATCCTTACCGCCCCTGCCTTGCAGGTAGTACAGCCCGCGCACCACCGCGCGGCGCGGCAGGGCCGGCTGGGGCAGGGTGATGACGACGTTGTGGAAGCGGGGGTCGGTCTCCTTCTCCCAGAAGTCCACCGGGGTGAGCAGGCCATCCGTCCATGGACAGACATCCGGAAAGGACGGCTCGCACGTCGCGCCGCGACTGATGGGGCGCAGCGTCCCTGCGGGCAGCGGTTCGGCGCCGGTGCGCCATTCCTGCCGGAAATAGACGGAGCTGGACTCACCGCCCAGCGGAGAGAACAACCACGAGCCCATGCTGGCGGCGCGCAGCCGCACCTGGGGCGCGGCGAAGTCCTCCAGCACGTACGGGCTCGGCGTCCATGGGGACTCCGTGCCCTTCTGCCGCCAGAGCAGCTCGCCGCCGGACGTGACCCACAGCAGGGGCTCCGGGGCGGTGGGCAGCAGGGGAATCGTCGAACCGTCGTCGGCGAGCAGCTCCAGCGTGTCGCCGGTCTCCGGCACGGGAGGTGCCGGGGGCGCGGGCGGGAAGGCCACGGTGGGGCCCTGGTCGCTGCTGCCCACGATCGGGCGCGCATCCCACGGCTTCAGCGTGGGCAGCTCCACGTCGTCCTGCAGGGTGAACGAGAGGAAGGTGCCGCTGCCGTCCGCGTCCAGCGGCAGCGCCAGCCGCAGGCGGTTCGAGCGCCTGTAGTAGTCCTCCTCGCGCACGGCGTCCCCGGACAGCATCTCCAGGGTGAAGTCGCCCGAGGCCTCCGTGGTGGCGGTGGTGAGCGGCGTGAAGACGTCGTCCTCCAGCCGCTCCAGGGTCAGCGTCTCGCCGGAGCGCGGCGTGCCGTCGCGGTGGAGCGCGCGGCCGTACGCGAAGATGGGGTCCTCGGGATAGCGGTCGCAGCCAGCGGTGGTGAAGGCCAGCAGTCCCAGGGAAGTGACGAGTGCGCGTCGCATGTCAGTAGGTCGCCTTGAGCCCGAAGAGGGGGAGGATGACGGGGATGCGCATGGGGACCCGCACGGGGCGGACGTCCTTGTGGGGGGAGCCCTCGTAGTCGCCGCCTTCGGAGCGGTACTCGTAGGCCACCACCTCCTGCTGTGCGGAGAGGTTGAGCACGTCGAGTGACGCATCCAGGGTGAAGTCCTGGTAGGCCCACGACTTCGCGATGCGCGCGTCCACGCGGAAGAACGGCGCCAGCCGCTGCGTGCGGTCCAAGTCCTGCCGCACCCATTCCGTCGAGCCGTCGCCGTTCGTCACCCAGCGCTGCGTCTGGGAGGTGAGCTGCCCCGTCTCCGGACGGCCGGTGTTGAAGTGCACCACCGTGCCCACGGTCCAGTTGTTGCCGAACTTGTAGCTGAGCGCGGCGTTGAAGGTGTGCGCCTGCTCGAAGGCGAAGGGCAGCGTGCCCTCCACCGTCTCCAGCACGCGGTTGTCGTCGCCGATGCGGGCGAAGCGCGCCTTCCGCTTGCTCTGCAGGAAGCTGTAGGACACCCAGCCGAACCAGTGGCGGCCCAGCGGATGGCGCGCCATCAGGTCGAAGCCGTAGGCGTAGCCGGTGGTGGCGGGGTCCTCGCCCAGGCCGCCCCGGCGGCGGCGGTTCTCCGCCACGTCCACTAGGTCGAACTCCACCGCGCGGGAGAGCGGGTTGAAGTACGCGTCCGCGCTCAGCTCCAGCCCCTCGAAGGCCTTCCACTCCGCGCCCACGTCGAACTGCGCGCCGGACTGGAGGCCGTAGCGCAGGCTCGCGGTGTCGACCGCGGGCACGTGCACGAGCACGGTGGGCGGCTGGTGGAACAGGCCCGCGCCGCCCTTGAGCGTGAGGGTGTCCGTCAGTGTGCGGCGTACGGACAGGCGCGGCTCCACCGCGGTGAAGGTCATGCCCGGTACCAGGTGGTACGCATCCACGCGCAGGCCCGGCGTCACCACCCAGTCTTCCGAGGGCTTCCACGTGACGGACGCATACGCGCCGGAGAAGGTGGCCAGCGCGCTGGGCCGCTTGAGCGGATCCGCGTCGTCGGAGGGCCGCCAGCCCGGAGGCCGCGCGGTGCCGATGAGCGTGGTGGCGGAGCGGCGGTGCTCCACGTCCGCGCCCACGGCCAGGTCCAGCGAGGACGTCAGCGTGCGGCGCCACCCCGCGCGCGCGGCGATGCTCGCCTGGCGCAGCCCGTACTCGCCCACCTTCTCGCGGAAGAGGTCGCCACCGGTGTCGCGCGTCCGCTCGCCGGTGAGGCCCAGGCCGTCCCAGCCCAGCGTGATGCCGACCTCGCCCTCGCCGTCCGCCACCGGGTGCGTGCCGCGCAGGTCGATGCGGTGGAAGCGCGACACGACGCCGGCCCCGTCCGCTTCGGCCCGCAGCTCCGGCGAGATGCCCACGTCGTCGGAGCTGCCCAGCGCGAACAGGCGCAGGCGGCCTTTGCCCACCTTCTGCTCGACGCGCGCCTGGTAGTCCCAGAAGCCCGCGCGCAGTCGCTCCGCTTCCGAGTTCTGCAAGGCATTGGCCGCCAGCGAGATGAGCAGCGCGGAGTAGCTGAAGCGGCCCGCCAGGCTGACGCTGGTGCCGGTGGACTCGAAGGGCTGCTCGATGAAGCCGCCCGCGTTGAGCAGGTCCGCGTACGCGGTGAAGTGCAGCCGGTCTTCGCGAGGACGGCTGAGGCGCCCCTCCACCGCGCCGCCCAGCACGCGGCCGTACTGCACCGGCGGCGTGCCCGGATAGAAGTCCACGGTGTCGATGAAGTCCGGGTGCACCACCGCGGGCCCGAGCAGCAGGTGGTACAGCATCGGGATGCGCACGCCGTCCAGGAAGAAGCCCGTGGCGGCGGGCTGGCTGCCACGCACCACCGGATAGCTGATGCCTGACGCGAGACTGCCCACGCCCGGCATCAGCATCACCACGCGGAACGGGTCGCCCAGCGTGCCGGGCACCTCGCGGATCTCCTGTTCGTGCAGGCTGATGCGGGTGACCTCCGTGCGTGGACGCTCGTCGCGCACGACGGTCTCGTAGGGGTTCACCTCGCGAGGCTGGAGCCGGTAGACGACCTGGAGCGTCTGTCCTTGCGTCAGCGTCTCCGTGAACACCGTCGTCGCATGACCAGGAGCGCGGACCTCCAGCGTGTGCGAGCCCGGCGATACGTCCACCGTGAAGAGACCCCGAGCGTCCGTGGTGGTGGCGGGCTGGAGCGCGCCGTCCAGGAAGAAGGCCGCGTCCTGTAGCGGGCGACGCGTGCCGCGTGCGCGCACCTCGCCGGTGATGCGTGTGGTGGAGGCGGGGACCTGCACGGGCGGCGTGAACCGGTAGACGAATGGAAGGCGCACGGCCACGGGAGTGCCAGCCAGTGTGGCCGGGATGAAGCGCAGGCCCGGGGCCGCGGCGAGCGCCGCGTCGGTAAGGCGAGGCTCGGCGGCGGCGCGCACCACCTTCGCCTCCGCGACGCGGCCTTCCACGTCCACCAGCAGCTCCAGCTCCACCTCGCCCGGCGTGCCCTCCAGTCCTTCAGGCCATGCGGCGGGAGCGTCGGCGGTGAGGCTGGGCGGCACGAGCGCCGTGTCACCTGCGTCCGGGGAGAAGCCCAGGCGGAGGGCGTCCTCGGCGGAGAGGGCCTGGCCGGCGTCGGTGGCGTGGACGTCCACCTCCACGGCGCGAGGCTCGCTGGTGGAGGAGGGCACGCCCTGTGCGAGGGCGGTCGATGCGGACAGGAGCACGAGCGTCAGCGCCAGGGGGGCGGCACGGGGGAGGAACATGGGCGGGCGCTTCAACACCGGACCCCCGCGAAAGTGACACCCGCGCTGGCGCCGGAGTGCTCCGGCCCGGCGAGGACACTGCATGCGTTCATGGATTCGGCCCAAGGCGCCCATGACTTCCCCGGCCCGTGGCGGAAGTCGGTTCACGGAGGGCATACGGACCGGGAGGCGAATCCCGGTGGTGCCTTTTCACGCGAAGTCTATGGGATGCAGTGCCAGGAGTCGCCGGGGCGCTCGAATCCCCCCGCCATTCCCCCCGCGCCGCGCCACTCCGTCCCCGAGGGCGGCGCGCTGTGCGAACGCGCACGGCCCTCTGTCCCGAGGTGCCGCCCCCTGGAGCCGCGCCACGGGCGGTCGTTACACTTTTTCATGTCGAGCGGAAGCCACGGCCAGGGTTCCGCGGGGAGGGCGCATGCGGACGCCGAAGGACGAACTGCTGCTCCGGGCGATGGACCATGCGTTGTCAGCGCGAACGATAGAGGCGGTCGAGGCGCTGGCCGCGCTCTATCGGTTGTTGGACGCGGAGCGCATTCCCGAGGACGAGAACTACGCCGTGTTCGCCACGGCATTGTCGCGCCGGTTGGAGGGCGCGACGGGCGCGCTGCATCCGTACCGGGCGTCGGAGGTGGACGGAGGCGCGCCACAGATTGAGTTGTTCCGGCGGTTGATGAAACACCTGCCGCTGGCGTCGGCGGCGGACGCGGTGGCGAACGCGCTGCTCGCGGACTTCCTGCGAGGGCACGCGGAGCCGACGCTGCTGGACGTGGGCATCGGGCAGGGGAGGCAGGAGTGCAACCTGCTGCGGGCGCTGGCGAGGACAGGAGCCCTGCCCCGGCACCTGACAGTGGTGGGAGTGGACCCCAGCGGCACGAGCCTGGTGGAGGCGCGCGACGCGGTGCTGGCGGTGGCGGACGAGGTGGGGCTGTCGCTCGAGTTCGTGAAGCTGGAGTCGCCGGTGGAGGACCTGGACGTGGCGACATGGGCGGCGTTGCGAGCCGTGCGCCGGCCGCTGGTGGTGAACGCGGCGTTCGCGATGCACCACGTGGCGGAGAAGGAGACGTCAGGCATGGAGGCGCGCGACGCGGTGTTGGCGAGGCTGGCGTCGCTGGGCCCGGTGGGCGTGGTGATGTGCGAGCCCCACGTGGATCACCACCGTGCACCGGCGCGTGAGCGATTGAAGAACGCGTGGAATCACTTCTCCCGCGTGTTCCAGTTGCTGGATACGTTGGAGATACCGAGCGCGGAGCGTCGCGCCATCAAGCGATTCTTCGGCCGGGAGGTGGATGACATCGTGGGCACGGTGAACGAATCGGAGCGGTGTGAGCGCCACGAGCCGGCCCTGGCCTGGTGGGAGCGGTTGCAGCGAGCAGGCTTTGCGCCGAGGGGCGGGCTGGAGGCGGTGTGTCCGGCGGACGTGCACCCGGCGGTGGGGCTGTGCGTGGAGGAGGGCACGGTGGGCATCACCTTCCGGGGCGACGTGCTGGTGTCGGTGCTGGCGGCGGTGCCGGGAGACGGCGCGTGAGCGACCTGGAGGCGTTGGCGCCGAAGGTCATCGCGAGGTGCCGTGAGGCCGGGGTGCGGCTGGCATTGGCGGAGGCGTGTACGGGAGGGCTGATGACGGCGGCGCTGACGGAGGTGCCGGGGGCATCGGCGGTGGTGGAGCGAGGGTTCGTGCCGTATTCGAACGAGTCGAAGGGAGAGCAGCTGGGGGTGCCGCTGGCGTTGTTGCAGGCGCACGGCTCAGTGAGCGCGGAGGCGGTGGGCGCGATGGCGGCGGGGGCGCTGGAGCGTTCGTGGGCGGAC
>NZ_RAWR01000213.1:0-18169 GCF_003986945.1 Corallococcus sp. AB018
GGACAGCGCGTTGCCAAAGCCGCTGTCGCCGCCCGCCACCAGCACCCGGCCATCAGGGAGCAGCGTCGCGGTGTGCTGGGTGCGGGGCAGGTCCAGTCCCGTCGCCGCGGACCAGCTGTTGGTGTCCGGGTCGAAGAGCTCCGCGCCGGCAGAGGCCAGCACGGAGGTGCCTCCACCCACGACCAGCACCTTGCCGGAGGCCAGCAGCGTGGCGGTGTGGCGCTGGCGGCTCGTGGCCATGGCGCCCAGCGAGAACCAGCGGCTGGTGCGCGGATCATACAGCTCCGCGGCGGACGTGCCCCCGCCCGCGACGAGCACATAGCCATTGCGCAGCAGGGTGGCCGTGGCATCCACGCGCACGGAAGCCATGGTGCCGGCGCTGCCCCACGAGGACGCGTCCAGGCGAGAGGCGGAGGTGGAGGGAGCGTCAATGAAAGACGGAGCTTCGGGGGCACAGGCTGTCGCGAACGCAAGCGCGAGCGCGGCCAGCAGGCCGTGAAAACGGATACGGGTCATCGAGGGGGACTTCCTTCACTTCATGGGGGATGCGGCTTTCACCGCATGGGGGGGCGGCCCCTTAACCCAGACGAAGGAAATACAACAACGGAATTCCTATCAATCAGCACCCGCAGGTATCATCGGGATTCATGAGAATGATTCTCGCCGCCGCGCTGGCCGTTGTCCTGTGGGGCTGCGGCGCGACCCAGCCTGTCGTCGAGACCCACTACCGCTCCCGCTCCCTCCAGGAGCAGGGCGACCTCCGGGTCGGCGAATACATCTCCTCCCAGTGGTCACTCCAGACCGCGTCCTATTGGATTGAAGGTCCGGAGGGCCTGGTCCTCATCGACACGCAATTGCTGCCCTCCGCGCTGCGCAAGGAGCTGGCGTTCGCGAAGGACGCCACCGGCAAGGAGGCGAAGCTCGCCATCGTCCTCCACGCGAATCCGGAGAGCTTCAACGGCACGGCCCTGCTCAAGGAGTTGGGAGTCCCGGTCGTCACCTCCGGCCCGGTGCGCGAGCGCATTCCCGCCGTCCACGAGAAGTGGGCGCCCTCCCTCTTCAAGCAGTACTGGAACGGCCGCTACCCCCGGGAGCTCGTGCTCGCGGACAGCTTCGGCGACAGCACCCGGGAGCTGAGCGCGGCGGGCGTCACGCTGAAGGCCCACGTCCTGGGCGCGGGCTCCAGCGCGGCCCACGTCGTCGTGGAATGGGAGGGCCACCTCTTCACCGGCGACCTCGTCGCGCGGGACACGCACACCTGGTTCGAAGGCGGCGACACCACCGAGTGGCTCCAGCGGTTGGACGAACTGCGCGCCTTGAAACCGAAGTGGATCCACCCGGGGCGCGGCCTGCCCGGCGGCCCGGAGTTGCTGGACGCGCAGACCGCCTACGTCCAGGCCGTGCGAGAGGAAGTGACCCGCGAGCGGCGCTCGGAACACCCCAGCGGGGATCCACTCGCGGCGGTGGAGGCGAAGCTGAAGGAGCGCTACCCCGGCCATGCCTACGACAAGCTGCTCCCCCACCTGGTGCGCGCGGAGTGGGCCCGGCAGGCGCCCCGGCGGCCCTGAGGCTTCAGCTGCTCGCGGACGTGTAGTGGCGGATGGACATCAGCCACACCCAACGCGCCATTGCGGCGAACGCCACCGAGCCCACCACCGCGCCCACGAGCCAGGTCCACGGCAGCCGGCCCAGCAGCGCGAGCGCGGGGAAGGTGGTCATCAGCGCCAGCGGGATGATGAAGGTGAACACCCACGCCAGCGAGCCCCGGAACACCGAGGACGGCCAGCGGGCCGCGTCGAAGATGGACGTGAACAGGTACGTGAGGTTGTCCACCTTCACCACGAAGAAGGCCGCGCTCACCACGAGGATCCACATCGAATACAGGATGAGCATGCTCGTCCCGAGCAACACCAGCGACGCGAACACGCCCGGCAGCGACGGCCAGCGCCCCAGCGACACGAACGCGTAGACGAACAGCCCCACGCCGGACAGCACGTTCACCGCGCGCCACGGCAGGAAGCGCTGCGTGGACACCAGGAACTGCGCGTCCGCGGGCTTGAGCAACACGAAGTCCAGCGTGCCCTTGCGGATGTGCTCCACCATGCCCGTGAGGCTGGGGCTGATGGCGCCCTCCAGCACGCCCTGGAGCAACGTGAACCAGCCCACCACCAGCAGCGACTCCTGGAACGTCCACCCCTCGATGCTGGGCCGCGCGTTGAAGACGACGAACAGCGGCGCCAGCGCGGTGAACGTCCATGCCAACGACGTCAGCCCCTCCGCCAGGAAGTCCGCGCGGTACTGCAATGCCAGGAGCCCGGAGGCCTTCAACTGCACGCCCAGCAGGCGCAGGTAGCGCTTCGCGTTCACCACCGCCCTACCCTCCGAACGCCGCGAAGCGCGCCAGGCCCCGCCGCCAGACAGCCATGGACACCACGCCCAGGCCCAGCACCCACGTCCACTGCGCGGCCAGCAACTCCCACGCCTCCTTCGTCGCGTGCGCCCCCGTCATCAGCTCCACCGGCAGCCCCATCTGGTAGCGGAACGGCAACCACTCCATGACGGTGCGCACGCCGGGCGGGAAGAACTCCACCGGGAACATGTATCCGGAGCAGACGAAGAACAGCACCATGTAGACTTCCATCAGCTTCTGGCTGCTCTCCAGGAACAGGCTCAGCGTGCCCAGCAGCACGTTCAGATAGAACGTGATCAGCCACGCGCCCACGATGCCCAGCGCGAACAGCCCCCAGCCTCCCAGCGACGTGGGCACGGCGCGCTCGGCGCCCGCCACCCACAGGCTGATGCCCAGCACGGGCAGGACGATGGCGACGCGCAGCGGAATGCCCGCCAACACCTCCGTCGCGTACGCGAGCAGCGGGGAGATGGGCCGCAGGAGCCGCATCGCCAGCGTGCCCTGCTTCACCTCGTAGCTGACCAGCCACGCCACCCAGGAGCTGGTCATCTGCCGCACGCAGAAGGCCGCGAGGAAGTAGCCCGTGAACTCCGCCTGCCCGAAGCGGCCCACCGGCCCGCCGCGCGCCACCGCCGACCACAGCGCCAGCATGATGAGCGGCATGGTGGTGGCCAGCACCCAGATGATCATCTCCGCGCGGTAGGCCACCGCCTCGGAGAAGCCGATGCGCAGCATCGTGGGCAGCGCCTTGAGGGCCGTGCGCAGGCTCACGCCGTCACCGCCTCCCGGGCGGCCTCCGCCCGGCGCGCCTTGCTCTCCTGGAACAGCTCGCTCATCACCTCTTCCAGGGGCGCGTTCTCCACCGTCAGGTCCGTCACCGGCAGCGTGGACAGCGCGCGGCCCACCGTGGCGTTCACCGCGTCCTGCTGCACCTGGAGCACCGCCGAACCCGGCTCGTGCGACACCACCTTGCCCAGCGAAGCCAGCAGGCTTGCGTCCACCGGCTGGCCCAGCCGCAGCACCACGCGCTTCTCCGGGCGCACGCGCTGCACCAGCGCGTCCAGGCTGCCGTCGTAGGACAGCTGCCCCTTGTCGATGACGATGACGCGCGGGCAGAGCGCCGCCACGTCGTCCATGTAGTGGCTGGTCAGGATGAGCGTGGCGCCCGTCTGCTCGTTGTAGGCCTTGATGAACGCGCGCATCGTCACCTGCATGGACACGTCCAGGCCGATGGTGGGCTCATCCAGGAAGAGCACCCGGGGGCGGTGGATGAGGGCCGCCGCCAGCTCGCACTTCATCCGCTCCCCCAGGCTGAGCTGCCGCGTGGGCTTGCCGATGAGGTCCCCCAGCTCCAGCAGCGACACCAGCTCATCCAGCGTCTGCTTGTACTGGAGGCGGGGCACGTCGTAGATGGCGCGGTTGAGTTCGAACGTCTCCGACGGAGGCAGGTCCCACAGGAGCTGCTGCTTCTGCCCCATCACCAGCATGATCTTCTTGAGGAACGCCTCTTCGCGCAGCCGGGGCACGTGGCCATCCACGGTGACTTCACCCTCGGACGGGTGGAGCAGGCCGGCGAGCACCTTGAGCGTCGTCGTCTTGCCCGCGCCGTTGGGGCCCAGGAAGCCCACGCGCTCCCCGGGCTTGATGTCGAAGGAGATACCGTCCACGGCCTTGACGGTCGTGTAGCTGCGGTGGACGAGCGAGCGCAGGGCCGCCTTCAGGCCAGGCGGGCGCTTGTGGACCTGATAGTGCTTGCGCAGTCCTCGGACGGAAATCATGGCGGGATGGGTTTAACGCGGTCGCCTCCGGGTGGCGACCCCTGATGTGAAGGCAACGATGAGCAACGCATACAGCAAGGACCTGGAGCGATGGCTGCCCCGGCTCATCTCCGTGTGGCGCGCGTCCCGGGGTCGAGAGGACGGGCCGGAAGGACGCCTCACGCCGCAGGAGGTCAAGGAGGTGGGCGCGGGCGTGAAGCAGCTGTCGCACGGCCTCACCCGCGAGCGCCAGCTGGCCGGCGCCCGGTACATGGACGACCCGCGCCTGTTGGGCGCCTACCTCCTCTTCTACTGGCCGGTGTCCTACGCCCAGGCGCGCCAGGTGCTGGGTGAGCTGCCGAACCGCCCGCGGCAGGTGCTGGACCTGGGCAGCGGCCCGGGCCCGGTGGCCTTCGCGGCCATGGACGCGGGCGCCAGCGAAGTGACGGCCGCGGACCGCAGCAAGCCCGCGCTGAACCTGGCGCGCGAGCTGGCCACGGAGGCCGGCGAGGCCATGGCCACGCGCGAGTGGGATCCGATGAAGAAGAACGCCACGCTGCCGGATGGCCAGTACGACCTCATCACGATGGGACACGTCGTGAACGAGCTGTACGGCGCGACGGATGAAGCGCTGAAGCCGCGCGCGGCGCTGCTGGAGTCGGTGCTCGCGAAGGTGAAGAAGGGCGGCAGCCTGCTGGTGATGGAGCCCGCGCTGCGCGAGACGAGCCGCAACCTGCTCAAGGTGCGCGACCTGATGGTGGAGCGCGGCTACGCCATCCGCGCGCCGTGCATGTATCGCGGCGCCTGCCCCGCGCTGGTGAAGGAGACGGACTGGTGCCACGCCGAGCGCGCGTGGCCCATGCCTCGCGTGGTGGAGGAGCTGGCGCGCGTGGCGGGCTTCCACAAGGAATCGCTCAAGATGAGCTACCTGCTGCTGGCGCCCAAGGGCGAGCCGTGGCCGGAGCCTCCGCCGGGCCGGCTGTTCCGCATCGTCAGCGAGTCGCTGGAGGGCAAGGGCCGCCAGCGCTACATCGGCTGCGGACCGGAGGGGCGCGTGGGCCTGGCGATGCAGGAGCGCCACCGCTCGGAGAAGAACGAGAAGTTCTTCCACCTCCAGCGCGGAGACGTCATCGAGGCGACGGACCTGGAGACGAAGGGCGACGGCTTCGCGCTCGGGGAGAACGCCGAGGTGCGCATGGTGGCCCAGGCCGGACGCGGCGTGCCGCCCGCGCCCAAGCCGCCGGAACCGCCGAAGCCCTGAGCGCGGACGACCAGGGCACGGTGGCCGCTCCGTAGGAGGAAGCAGTCCCTCCCCCGGAGGCCCCGTGCCCCGCAGTCGCTTCACGCTGCCCGTCCTCCTCGCCTCCGGTGTGAAATTTTCCAGGAGCGCGATGGCGGCCCGCATCAGCGAGGCACCATCCTCGAAGGAGGACCGTGGCGACTCGTTCTCGGGCTGACGTGGTATCTCTGAACGGCTCGCCCCGTGGGCGCCGTCTGTTGTTAGGTTGCGCCGCACCTCATTCCCAAGGAAGGAACCCCGTGCCCGCACCCACGCCGCTGCGAACGCTCTATCCCGCCATCGAGCCCTACCGCACCGGCCAGTTGAAGGTCACCGGTGGCCACACGGTGCACTTCGAGGAGAGCGGCAACCCGAAGGGCAAGCCCGTGGTGTTCGTGCACGGCGGCCCGGGCGGCGGCACCGACCCGAAGCAGCGCCGCTTCTTCGACCCCAGCGTGTACCGCATCATCCTCTTTGATCAGCGAGGCTGTGGCCGCAGCACGCCGCACGCCAGCCTGATTGAGAACACCACCTGGGACCTGGTGGCGGACATGGAGCGCCTGCGCGAGCACCTGGACCTCGAGCGCTGGATGCTCTTCGGTGGCTCGTGGGGCAGCACCCTGTCGCTCGCGTACGCGGAGGCCCACCCAGAGCGCGTCACGGAGCTGGTGCTGCGCGGCATCTTCCTGTTGCGCAAGCAGGAGATCGACTGGTTCTACCAGCGCGGCGCGAGCGCGATGTTCCCGGACGCGTGGGAGCACTTCCTCGCGCCCATCCCCGAGGAAGAGCGCGGCAACCTGCTCCAGGCCTACGCGAAGCGGCTGATGGGTGACGACAAGCATTCACAGCAGGAGGCCGCGAAGGCGTGGAGCGTCTGGGAGGGCCGCACCAGCTGCCTGTACCCCAACGCGGAGCTCATCGCGCGCAACGCGGGCGACGACTTCGCCATCGCCTTCGCGCGCATCGAGTGCCACTACTTCGTGAACAAGGGCTTCCTGCGCACGGACACCCAGCTGCTGGACGACGTGCACCGCATCCGCCACATCCCCACCGTCATCGTGCAGGGCCGCTACGACGTCGTGTGCCCGCCGGAGAGCGCGTGGGCCCTGCACCGCGCGTGGCCGGAGGCCCAGTTCGTCATCGTGCCGGACGCGGGCCACTCCGCCAACGAGCCCGGCAACACCTCCGCCCTCATCGAGGCCACGGACCGCTTCCGCGGCCTGTAACGGCCGCGGGCACGGGCCAGGACGTCACATGTCCTGGCCTTCGGGCTCCGGGTCGTCCGATTGCCACTCGCACTTGCGGGCGTTCCACACGAGATGGGCCACGTGCTGGCCCGCCGTGGAGACGTTGAAGCGCTTCCACGCCTCCGGTCCCGGCTGATCCGCCATGAGCTCCACCAGCGACAGGTCGTCCGCCCCGGGCTCCGTCAGGGAGGGCGACTCCACCAGCTTCCCGCAGCCCGGCGCCATCAGGACGCCATCCGGCTTCTTCATGCTCACGATGGGCGAGCCGACGGCTACCACCGCCATGGGCATCCCCAGGTCGGTGACCACCTTCTGGACGCGTGCATCCCGGGCCATGCAGCTCGTGGCACTGTCCTTGAGGAGCAGCTCCGCCGTCGTGCTGCCCTGCTTCGCCTGGGCCTGAAGCGCCATGACGCGCTCCTTCGCCTGGGCCTGATCCTCCGGCGTGCACGGCCCCACGCACCGACCCTTCATCAGGACCTCCGCCAGCACGGCCGGTCCCTGAGCCACGCGCAAGAGCAGGTCCGAGGACTGGCACTCCATCACCGTGCGCGGGTTCAACCGGTGCTCGGTGAGCACCAGGCCCGGCGCGTTCGGGAAAGGATGCGAGGCCGCCACCTTCGCGTCCGTCTTGAGCGGCGACTTCAGCGCGTTGGGCGTGGGGCACGACAGCGCGGCGGTGCCGGTCAGCTGCCGCACGGACGCGTCCTGCGCCCAGGGCAGCACCAGGGCCATCGCGCGGTCCGCGTCCTCCTTCGTGCCGCACACGCCCAGCACCGCGAACTGCTGCCCCTCTTCGAGCCCCGGAAGCGCCTTCGCGGCCATCACCTTGGGGAAGCCCTTCGCGGGCTTCACCCACGCCAGCGCGCGGTCCTTCTTCAGCTCGGCCAGCTTCTTGGAAAGCGCGGGCGCATTCGCGTCCTGACCCAGCACGACGGCCCAGGGCGCTTCCGCTCCCAGGGCCCCCGTGGAGGACAGGACACAGCTCAGGACGGCGAGGACACTCCAGACGGGACGGGGTGAGCGCATGAGGCGCGCACTCCACCCCATTCCCCGCTCAGCCGCGAGGGGTCAGCGACTTGGCCAGCTCCTCGTAGAGGTGGATGGCGGAGCGGATGGCCTTCTCCCAGTCGCCCAGGTGCAGGCTCTCGTTCTCCGAATGGGCGTACGTGTACGGATCCTCCACGCCGATGAGCAGCGCGGGCACGCCGCCGAGCTCCTTCGCGAACGGCTCCACGAACGGAATCGAGCCACCGCACCCGATGGTGACCGGCTTCTTCGCGTAGCCCTTCTCCAGCGCGCGGAACGCCGCCTGGAACGCCGGATGCGACGAATCCGTGTACCACCAGCCGGATGCCTGGTCCTCGCGGATCTCCAGCTCCAGGCCCCACGGGCACACCTTCTTCAGGTGCGCCACCAGCCGGCGCTGCACGTCCTCCGGATCCATGTCCGGCACCACGCGGATGCCCACGCGCGCCCACGCGGACTCCACGACGATGTTGCGCGCGTCCTTGCGGCTGCTGGCCTGGATGGCGTTGATGGCCAGGCTCGGCTGACGCCAGTTCGTCTCCCAGGGGTGCCGCCCACCGCCCAGCAGCTGCACGCCCTCGCGCAGGCCCACCTGCTCGCGGAAGGTCGCGTCGTCGCCGGGCAGCGCCTGGATGCTCTGGCGCTCCGCCTCCGTCAGCGGCTTCACCTGCTCCATCACGCCTTCAATCGCGATGGAGCCATCCGCGTGCGTCAGCGACGCCAGCATCCGGCACAGCGCCATCGCCGGATCCGGAATGGGCCCGCCCCACATGCCGGAGTGCACCGCCTGCTGAAGCCCCCGCACCTCCACGTCCACCGTCACCAGCCCGCGCAGCGCCGTGGTGATGGACGGCAGGCCCGTGTCGAAGTTGGTCGTGTCCGTCAACACGATGGCGTCCGCCGCCACCAGCTTCGCGTGCTTCTGGAGAAATGCACCCAGGTGGTCACTGCCCGCCTCCTCCTCGCCCTCGATGATGACCTTCACGTTGAGTGGGAGTTGGCCGGTGCTCTTGAGCCATGCGTCCACGGCGGAGGTGTGCACGACGATGCCTGCCTTGTCGTCCGCCGCGCCGCGTCCGTACAGGCGGCCGTCGCGCTCCTCGGGCTCGAAGGGCGGGCTCTTCCAGGCTGCTTCGTCTCCCGCGGGCTGCACGTCATGGTGCGCGTAGAGGAGGAGCGTGGGACGGCCCGGCGCCTTGAGCACCTCGCCATAGACATACGGATGCGCGCCCTCGATTTCGAGCAGTTGAACGTTTTCAAACCCACGGTCCTTCAACAGGGCCGCGGTGGCCTCCGCGCTCTTTCGCACAAGGGCGGCGTCGAACCCGGGAAAGGACACACTGGGTATGCGTACGAGTGCCTTGAGGTCCTCCAGGTACGCGGCCTTGTGGGACTCGAAATGGGACAGCGCGGGATTGGTGGACATGCCCACCCCTTAACCCAAAAGCCGAGCAGGCACGTGGGATGCGCACGCCCAAACGTCGCGCGTCTTATGTATCCTCCCGTCCATGCCCGGACTACCTACCCTGCTGTTGGTGGATGACGACAGCTTCGTGCGTCGCATCCTCAAGGACGTCATCGCGGACACGGGGATCGACCTGCGGCTGCTGGAGGCCGCGGACGGGGAGGAAGGGCTGGCGCTGGCGGAGAAGGAGCAGCCGGCGGTGATGTTCCTGGACCTCTTCATGCCGAAGAAGAGCGGGCTGGAGGTGCTGGGCGCCATCAAGACTGTTTCACCGGAGACGCGCGTGCTGGTCATCAGCAGCATGGACGCGGAGCCCGTGGTGGAGCAGGCCATCGCCGCGGGGGCGATGGGCTTCGTGGGCAAGCCCTTCCATCCCCTGGAGATCGCCGCCGCCGTACGCCAGGCGCTCGCGTCCTGATTCCGCTGAGGTCCTCGTGTCGTCATCCGTTGTCGGTTACTGGGTGGGAGATTCGCTCGGCCGAGTGCTGGGCCCCCTGCAACTGCAAGCCTTCCGCGACCTCATCGCCTCCGGTCGCCTGAAGACAGCCGTGCGCGCGTCGCGCGACGGCACGAACTGGGTCGCGCTCCAGGAGCTCCAGGAGGTCCGCGACCTGTTCACCACCGCGGCGCCCACGTCCTCCGTCGAAAACCAGCAGGCGGAGCGCCTTCGCAACCAGCTGCGCGGACTGCTGCACCTGCCGCCGCACGAGGTGTTCGGGCTCAAGCCGCAGGCGTCGCTCGATGAGTTCCGGCTCGCCTTCTTCCGCATGGCGAAGCGCTTCTCACCGGAGCACCTGTCGTCGGATCTGCATCCGGAGCTGCGCAAGGTCTCCGTTGAAATCTTCGACTTCCTCTCGCGGCGGATCCGCGAGGCGGAGACGCTCTTCCTCCAGGGCGCGATGCAGCCTCCCGCGCCCCCGCCGCCCCGGCTGGACATGAGCGGCGCGCAGCCCTCCGCGCCGCTGCCGATGAGTGGAACCGCGGTGCCCGCGCGTCCGCCGCCGGTGATGACGCCGCAGGCCTCGCGTCCTCAGGCCGCCGCGATTCCGCCGACGCCCGTGCCGGGTTCCCTCACGCGTCCGCCGGTCGCCGCGATTCCGCCAACGCCTGTTCCGGGGTCCTTCACGCGTCCGCAGGCCGCAGCGATTCCGCCAACGCCTGTTCCGGGGTCCTTCACGCGTCCGCAGGCCGCAGCGATTCCGCCGACGCCCGTGCCGGGCAGCATGACGCGTCCGGGGGTTCCGTCCGCGCCGCCCCGGCCTCCGCCGGTGATGACGCCCACGACGCGTCCGGTGACGCCGCCTCCGCCCGCGCCGGCTCCCGCGCCGGCTCCCGCACCGCCTCCGCCCGCGCCCGCGCCCTTCCGGCGCCCCATGGCCGCCCCCGCGCCCTCGTATTCGAGCGCCGAGTTCGTGGGACTGGAGCGCCGGTCGGACGACCGGCTCCACGCGGACGTGAAGGTGTCGATGAAGAACATGGGCATCTTCACCGACCACCGCATCATCAACCTGTCGTCGGGCGGCCTGTTCATCGGCACGGACCGGCCGCTGCGGCTGGGGACGCAGGTGGAGCTCACCTTGCGCTTCGATGATCCGGAGCGGGTGATGACCCTGCGCAGCTCCGTCATCTGGGAGAACTCCCTGGACGACGGCAAGAACCCCAAGGGCTACGGGTTGCGCCTGAGCTCGCTGCGCGCGGAGGAACGGGACTTCATCCAGCAGTACGTCCGCCGCCCCAAGAAGCCCTGACAGGTTCCCGGGCGGGTGACTCCGCTCGGGATTAGAACAACTGCCCCAGGAAGACCGCGCTCATCGCCACGAAGGCGACCCACACGGCCATGACGGACTTCAATTCCAGGTCCCGGCGGTCCAACTCGTTCGCGAAGTTCATGGTGTCTCCTCCAGTGCTCAACGCCTTCATCCCTTCCTACGGCGCACCCGCGCGGCGATTGCCTCCGGGCTCCCGTTCCCCTGGAACGCAGGGGCGGCGATGAGCGTCTCCGGCCCGCCCGGCACGCTGGATGGCCTGCTGCCCGCGCTGCCGGTGCCGCTGTTCGTGATTCGCGGGGACCGGCTGGTGTTCGCCAACACCGCGCTGCGGACGCTGCTGGGCCTGCGCGAGGACGAGCTGCCGTCACTGCTGGAGCTCTCCGCGCGCTTCGGACCGGAGGAGCGCTCCTGGGTGGAGCCCCTGTGCGAAGCGCTGATGCGCGGCGAGCAACCCACGCCGGTGCGGCCCGCGTTCGTGCGCATGCGCGGCGCGGATGGACGCCTGCACCTGCTCTCCCCCGTCACCGCGCCGGGCCGCGTGCCGGAGGAGCAACTGGTGCTGCTCCTGGACGCGGAGGGCGGGGATGCGGTGCGCACGCTGTCCACCATGCTGGTGGCCACCGCGGCGGAGCTCCTGCGCTGCCGCGACGAGGACGCGGTGCTGGAGCTGGCGGTGGACGCCCTTCACCGGCAGGGCTTCTACGTCTCCGTGCTGCTGCTGGAGGGGGACTTCCTGCGCCACGGTCCCATGCGCCAGGAGGCGGAGAGCCTGGCGGCGGCGTCGCGGCTGTACGGACAGGACGTGCACGCTGTGCGCCTCCACCGCTCGGGGATGCCACACCTGGCGGAGGTGCTCACGAGCCGCCGGGCGGTGTTCCATCCGGACGCGTTCAGCACGGCGCGGCGGCTGCACACGCCGGAGGTGGCGGACACCATCCAGCGCATCTACCCGCCGGGCTCACGCGCGCTGGACGCGCCCATCTTCGTGGGGGACGAACCCTTCGGCGTGCTGGCGGTGCAGTCCACCACGCTGACGCCCGCGAACGCGGGGGCGCTGGAGCTGTTCGCGCAGCTCATTGGCGGCGCGCTGGAGAACGTGCGGCACCACCGCGCGGCGGAGGCACGGCTCGCGGAGGTGTCCCGCCTGCAGAACGAGCTCATCGCCAGCGAGCGGCTGACGGCGCTGGGCGAGGCGGCGGGCGTCGTGGCCCACGAGGTACGCAATCCCCTGGGCGCCATCCTCAACACGGTGGCGGTGCTCAAGCGTGAACCCCGCCTGGGGCCCGCGGGCGCCTCCGCCGTGGAGATGCTGGAGGAGGAGGCCATCCGGCTGGAGGACATCGTGCGCGACCTGCTGGACGCGGTGCGCCCGCTGGAGCCCCGGCCGCGCCCCGTCTCGCTGGGCGAGCTGGTGCACCGCGCGCTCGCACAGCTGCTCCATGGGCGAGAGGAATTGCCCAAGCCGCGCGTGGCGTTCGACGAGGCGCCGGACGTGCCGGACCTGTCCGGCGACGAGACGCTGTTGCAGCTGGCCGTCACGCACCTGATGCGCAACGCCATCCAGGCCTCGCCGCGCGGAGGCACGGTGCGCGTGGAGGTGCGCCGCGTGCCGGACGGTGTCTCGCTGAGCGTGGAGGACGAGGGCCCGGGCATCGCGGGCTTGGATCCGCAGCGCGTCTTCGAGCCCTTCTTCCTCACCCGCGCAAACGGCCGGGGCCTGGGCCTGGCCATCGTGCGCCGCGTGGTGCTCGCGCACGGGGGCAAGGTGCGCGCGGGCGCGCGTCCCGAAGGCGGCGCGCGCTTCGAGCTGGTGCTGCCGCTCTAGCTCAGCCGCCCGCCAGCACCAGCAGACAGCGCAGGCCGCCATTCTTCACCTGGAGCTGCCTCGCGCCCTTCAGTCCCAGCGCCGCCACCAGCTTCGGATCCTCGGGGACGATGAGCGCCTTGCGCCAGTCGCGGAACGCGCCGTTCATCGTCGCGCCCAACGCACGGTAGAGGTCCGGCAGGTCCTCCGTTTCGCCCACGCGCTTGCCATAGGGCGGGTTGGCCACCACCAGCCCGGGTGCGTCCGGAGGGGCCTTCAGCGTGCGCAGGTCATGCCGCTCCAGCGTCAGCGTCACGCCCGCGCGTCTGGCATTGCGCCGCGCCGTGCCCAGCGCACCCGCGTTGAGGTCGTATCCGCGCATGGGGGCGCGAGGCTCCGCCAGCCCTTCCGCTTCCGCTTCCGTGCGGCGGTGCGCCCAGGCCGCCTTGTCGTAGGACGGGAAGGACTGGAACGCGAACGTGCGCAGCAGGCCCGGCGCGCGGCGCTGGGACATCCACGCGCCCTCCACCAGGAATGTGCCCGAGCCGCACATCGGATCCACCAGGGGCACGTCCCCCGCGTAGCCCGCGAGCCGGAGGATGCCCGCGGCCAGCGTCTCGCGCAGGGGCGCGCGGCCCACCTCCTGCCGGTAGCCGCGCTGGTACAGGGGCGCTCCGGACGTGTCCACGCTCACCGTCCAGCGCTCTCCTTCGCCGCGCACCAGCAGCGTGAGCTCCGGCCCCCCACCCTCCTCGTCCAGGTGTCCCGCGACCGTCACCTCGCACGGGTCCCAGGCCACGGCCGCGGACTCCAGCACCACGGCGGGCCCCGGGGCCACGGAGCGGTGCAGCGTCACGGACAGCCGCAGTGGCACCTTGCCGTCCCAGACGCCCGCCATGGGCAGCGCTTGCAGCCCATGCACCAGCGCGTCCGCGGTGGGCGCCGTGAAGGTGCCCAGGCGCAGGAGCACGCGGCTCGCGGTGCGCACGCGCAGGTTCGCCGTCTGGTGCAGGCCGGACGGGCCCTCGCACTCGATGCCGCCCTCCGCGCGCCGGAAGGACAGCCCCAGTTCGCGCGCCTCCGACTCCAGCGCGGGCTCCAGGCCCGGCAGCGTGGACACGTAGATGGACTCGCCCGTCCGGGCCTGAGCGTCCGTCACGCCGACCGCGTCCGTGCGGAGGAACCCGCGTCCATCGCGGCCTGCTCCAACGCGCGCTCCATCTGGTTCAGGTCATACGGCTTGGGCAGCAGCACCACACGCTCCAGCGCCTTGCCGTCCTCGGCCGACACCGCGCGCGAGTCTCCGGAGGCAATGATGATTCGCAGGGCTGGATACAGCCGCACGGCCTCGCGCGCCAGCACCACGCCGGACTTGCCCGGCAGCGTCACGTCCGTGAAGAGCAGGTCGAAGGCATCCTTCGCCAGCGCCTCGCTCGCCGCCTCCGCGCTCTCCACCGCGAGCACGGTGTGCCCCAGGTCCGTCATCAGCTCGGACGCGGATTCGCGGATGTCCGCGTCGTCCTCCACCAGGAGGATGCGCAGCGCACCGTTCGCCTTCGCCTCCACGGGAGCGGGCGTGGGCGCGCGGTACGGCTTCGCCGCCAACCGCTGCTCGCGTCCGCGCAGGAGCACGCGAATCTTTCGCGCCAGGTCCTCGCGCCGGTACGGCTTGGACAGCAGGCTCACGCCTGGATCCAACCGGCCGCCGTGCACGATGGCGTTCTCCGTGTAGCCGGACGTGAAGAGCACCTCGATGTCCGGCAGGTGCGCCTTCGCCAGCCGCGCCAGCTCCGGGCTGCGCACCGGCCCCGGCATCACCACGTCCGTGAAGAGCAGGTCCACCGGCAGGCCGCTCTGGATGACCGCGAGCGCGCTCTGGCCGTCGTGTGCCTTGAGCACGCGGTAACCCAGCTCCGTGAGCACCTCCACCACCGTGGCCCGCACCGCCGCGTCGTCCTCCACCACGAGGATGGTCTCCGTGCCGCCCTCCACCGGCCCCGTACCGGTTTCCGCCGGCTGCGCCGCCGCCTGGAAGGTGCGCGGCAGGTAGATCTTGATGGACGTGCCGTGGCCCAGCTCGCTGTAGATTTTGACGTGGCCGCCGGACTGCTTCACGAAGCCGTACACCATGCTCAGGCCCAGGCCCGTGCCGCGCCCCTCCGGCTTGGTGGTGAAGAACGGCTCGAACGCGCGCTGCATCACCTCCGGCGTCATGCCGGAGCCCGTGTCGGAGATGGCCAGCAGCACGTACTGCCCCGCCGTCACCTCCGGGTGCATCATCGCGTAGTGGTCATCCAGCATCGCGTTGCCGGCCTCGATGGTCAGCTTGCCCCGGCCGTCCATGGCGTCGCGCGCGTTGATGGCCAGGTTGAGGATGACGTTCTCCAACTGGTTGCGGTCCACGGACGTGTTCCACAGCCCGCCCGCGATGACCGTCTCCACCTCCACGTCCTCGCCCAGCGCGCGGCGCAAGAGGTCGTCCATGTCCCGCACCAGCCGTCCCAGGCTGAGCGCCGTGGGCGCCAGGGGCTGCCTGCGCGCGAACGCGAGCAGCTGCGACGCCAGCCGCGCCCCGCGCTCCACCGCGCCCAGCGCCGTCTCCAGACGCCGCTGCGCGCGCGAGTCACCCACCGTGTCGCGCTGGAGCAACTGGAGATTCCCGCTCACCACCTGGAGCAGGTTGTTGAAGTCATGCGCCACGCCGCCGGTGAGCTTGCCCACCGCCTCCATCTTCTGCGCCTGGAGCAGCGCGGCCTCCGCCTGGCGGCGCTCCGCCTCGCTCTCCTCCAGCGCCCGCGTGCGCGCGCGAACCAGCTCCTCCAGGTGGTCGCGGTGGCGGGCCAGCTCGTCCTCCGCCCGCTTCTGCGCCGTCATGTCGTGGCCCTGGACGAAGATGCCAGAGACGCTGCCGTCCGCCTCGATGACGGGCTGGTAGACGAAGTCCAGGAAGGCCTCCACCAGCGGCCCCCCGGGCTCGCGCTGCAACTGCAGCCCCATGTTGTGCCCGACGAAGGGCTCGCCGGTCGTGAACACCCGGTCCAGCAGCTCGAAGAAGCCCTGCCCGGCCACCTCCGGCAGGGCCTCCCGCACCGTCTTGCCCAGCAGGTCCCGGTGCCCCACGAGCTGGAGGTAGGAGCGGTTGGCCAGCTCGAACACGTGCTCCGGCCCCTTCAGCGAACACATGAAGCCCGGCGCCTGTTCGAACAGGCGCCGCAGGTGCCGGCGCTCGTCGTCCAGCACCCGGTTGGCCTCCTGCACCGCCTGGGCGCGCGCGAGCACTCCGCTCATCAACTGCGTCCGCGGCCCGCCCCCATCCAGTGACGTCTCCGGGCCGCGCACGGCCTGCTTGAGCTGATGCAGCTCCGTCACGTCCATCGTGTGCTGGAGGATGAAGGCCACCTCGCCCCGCCCGTCCAGGAGGGGCGTGTGCGTGGCGCTCCAGTAGCGCTCCTCCAGCACCACGCCGCCGTCCGTCTGGCGGGGCACCCGGTAGGGAATGATGGCCAGCGTGTCCGGCACCCGCTCCGTCAGCACGCGGCGGAACGAGTCGCGCAGCATCCGGGTGCTGGCATTGGCCGGGTCGTCCGGGTCGTGCGGGAACGCATCGAAGGGGGTGCGCCCGACCAGGTTCTCCAGCCGGCTGGCGGTCACCCGCAGGTAGGCCGAGTTCGCGGTGACGTACCGCAGCTCCCGGTCCAGCAGCATGTAGGGATTGGGCGACAGCTCGAAGAGCGTCTGGAAATCGAAGGGTGCCTGCATCCATTCACGGGGAGGTCCAGCAACCTCCCCGCCTTTCCTGGGGCCGCCGCGAACGCGGAAAGGGGTTCCCGTCCAGTGTACGGACATCCCCTCCATCGCACCGGTCAAAAGGCGGTGGGCCCCCGTCTTCCCGGGCGCCAGGCCTCCCTGGGGGCAGCCTTCTGGACACCACTCAACATCTGTCCCACCCAGGCACCCATTGGACCTGCCACATCCGTCAGGACTGTAAGATTGAGCGGGCCTTTCAGACCTCTCAATTCCCATGCTATGAGATTATTACCGTCAAGGCGGTGTAGTCCCACATGAACCGGGGTGTGCGGCAGGGGGTCGCCTTGGACGGGGGAGGAAACGACCTCCCGGCCTTCCGCCAGAGCGCTCGCGCCCGGCAGGAGGTCTGTCCCCAGATGCTCGCCGTTCCAGAACCGTTGTCGCTGGATGACTCGGAAGCGGTCACCTCCCGTGCGTTTGACCGTCGCGCCTTGACGGCGTCGGTGAGGGAGCTGTCGGTGGTGACCAACGCGCGCGGCCTGTGGGCGGTGGCGCGCCAATGGCTCATCATCGCGCTGTCGGTGGCGTTCGTGGTGCAGGTGGACCGGTGGTGGGCGTGGGTGCTGGCCGCGGTGGTCATCTCCACGCGGCAGCACGCGCTTTTGAGCCTGGTGCACGAAGCCTCGCACCACCACCTGCTCACGAACCGCAAGACCAATGACGTGCTGGCGGACCTGCTGTGCGCGTTCCCCATGAACATCACCACGGAGGGCTATCGCAAGGAGCACGCGGAGCATCACCGCTATGTCAACACGGAGAAGGACCCGTACTGGCGCACGGCGCAGCGCGACCATGCGTGGATGTTCCCGCGCACGCGATGGGGCATGGCGCGGGTGCTGCTGGGGGACATGGTGGGCTTCTTCACTCCGTCCCACGTGCGCATCATGATTCCCTGGTCCTATACGGGCCGCGCGATGGGCAAGGGTGGCCCGCCGCCGTCCCGCGCGGAGCACATCCGCTACGCGCTGTGGCTCACCGGCTTCATCACCTTCCTCACGCTCACGGGCGGCTGGCTCCACTACCTGCTCTTGTGGTCCATCCCGTCGCTGACGCTGATGATGATGGCCTTCCGCATCCGCGCGGTGGTGGAGCACCCCTTCACCGCCGCCACCCCGGATGAGACGCACGAGACGCGGGACGTGGCGGCCGCCACCTGGTTCGAGCGCTTCTTCATCGCGCCCTTCAACGCCAGCTACCACCTGTCCCATCACCTCTTCCCGTCCGTGCCCTACTACCACCTGCCCGCGCTGCACGAGCGGCTCAAGCAGACGAACCTCTACCGCCCCGGGGAGAATCATTTCCAGACGTACCTGGGCGGGGAGACGAGTGCGTGGAGCTTCCTCACGTCGCTGGGCAGGAATGAAGGCCGTGTTCCATTGCCTGTGAAGGATTGAAGCCGAACCCATCACGGCACGGCTTGCTTTCCCCTGGAGGCGCCCCCGTGGCGCCTCCAGGCGTGGGAAGGGCCCGCCCGCCTGAGCCATCCCCTCATATGAAACCGAGCGCTTCTTTGAAGACAGGGTGCTGATGGAGGAGTTCGGCGAAGCGCTCGACAAGCGGAAGCAGTCGCTCCTCCTTCATCATGGGAATGGCTTGGTAATA
>NZ_RAWR01000214.1:0-17917 GCF_003986945.1 Corallococcus sp. AB018
CGCCCCGGGCACGTGCTCCTCAGGGAACGCCTCGGCGTGCGCGCGGTGCACCGCGGACGCCCGCTCCGGCTCGTCCATTCCCCCCGGGCCACCCTCCCCCGTCCACACCGCCACCTGACGCAGGAAGGACTCCGGAATCCGCGGCGGCTGGCCCGCGAGCTTCAGCTCCGCCTCGAACAGCCAGCCCATCAGGTGGCGCAGCGTGGACGCGGGGAACAGTGGCGCCCGGTACGCGAGCCACTCCGCCAACGCGCGCTGGAAGTCCTCCGCGCTCGTGAAGCGATCATCCCGCCTCAGCGCCAACGCCCGCGTCACCAGCGCCCCCAGCGACGGATCCAGGTCCGGCACGTGCGCGTGCGGGGGCGTCAGGTCGCCCGTGGCGATGCGCTCCATCACCGCGGCCTGGTCTCCCTCCGCGGGCCTGCGACCGGTGAGCAGTTCGAAGAGCACCACGCCGGCCGTGTACACGTCCGAGCGCGCGTCCAACGCCTCCGCTCGCGTCTGCTCCGGTGACAGGTAGAGGAACTTGCCGCGCACCACGCCCGCGTCCGTGTCCTGCCGCCCGGCCCACTGCGCCTTCGCGATGCCGAAGTCGGTGAGCTTCACCTCGCCCTCGTAGCTCACCAGGACGTTGTCCGGGGACACGTCGCGGTGCACCAGCCCCAGCGAGCGGCCCTCCTCGTCGCGGCGCGTGTGCGCGTGGTGCAGGCCCTTGCAGACCTCCACCATCAGCTGCACGGCCAGCGGCGCCGGCAGGTGCGCCATCCCCTTCAGCTTCAGGCGCTTGAGCACCTTGGACAGGGGCTGCCCGTCCACCCACTCCATGGCGAGGAAGTACTCCCCCTCCTCCTGCCCGAAGTCGAAGACCTGGACGATGTTGCCGTGCGACAGCCCCATGGAGATGCGCGCTTCGTTGAGGAACATCCGCACGAAGGCGGGGTCCAGCGCGTACGGGTCCCTCACTCGCTTGATGACCACGGACCGGGACACGCCCTCCGCCACGGTGTAGCGCGCGCGGTGCACCACGGCCATGCCACCCGCGCCCAGGCGCTCCTGCAACTCGTACTTGCCGAAACGCGTCCTGTGCCCACCCGTCGTCACGGGCCGGACGCTACCCCACCGCTCACCCCCGAGGGGAGCCCCACCCGAAGGGCCCGGAGGCTCAGCGCTCGCCCCAGTGGAGCTTCTGCCGGAGGATGGTGAAGAAGGCCACGCGCGGGTTGCGCACCAGGCCCACGCGGTTGGGCGAGCGCACCACTTCAATGCAGTCCCCGCCCTGGAGCGAGTGGCCCGTCTGCCCGTCCAGCGTGAGGTACGTGTCCGCTGTCTCGCTCTTCAGCGTCACGCGAATGGTGCGGTCCGCCGGCACCACGATGGCCCGCTGGGTCAGCGCATGGGAGCAGATGGGCGACAGGATGGTGCAGTCCACCGAGGGGTGCACGATGGGGCCGCCCGCGGACAGCGAGTACGCAGTGGAGCCGGTGGGCGTGGCCAGGATGACGCCGTCCGACTTGTACGTGGTGATGGGCACCCCGTCGATGGACGTCTCGTGGTCCGCGATGCGCGCGAGCGCGCCCTTGTTGATGACCACGTCGTTGAGGATTTCGTCCTCGATGAGGACCTTGCCACCGCGCAACAGGCGGCAGGACAGCTTCATCCGTGAGTCCACGTGGAAGTTCCCCGCCAGCACGTCATCCAGCCGGATGAAGAGCTCCTCCACGGAGATTTCCGTCATGAAGCCCAGGCTGCCCAGGTTGACGCCGATGATGGGCACGTTGCGTCCGCCCAACAGGCGCGCCGCGTAGATGAGCGTGCCGTCACCGCCCAGCACCACCACCAGGTCCGCTCGGGCCGCCAGCTCGCGGTCTTCAATTCGTGGCCAGTTCAGCGCATGCGCCAGGGCACGGTCCGCCAGCACCGTCAGGTTCGGGTGGCGCTGCTGGATTTCCGCCGCCAGGGCGACGGCCTGTGGGGTGTCACGCTTCGCGACGATGACGAGGGTCTGCACGCCCCCCGGGTTCTAGTCCAGCCGGCCAGCCGGCCTCCGCAGGAAAATGACGCACCTGCCCGGCGCTGGACATCACAAGGGGGCGCGGCAGGGCGGCCGGGACGCTAGGTTTGGGGGCCCCATGGACCTCTTCGACCACGCCAGCCAGAAGGAACAGGCCGTCCTGGCGCCGCTCGCCGAGCGCATGCGCCCCACCTCGCTCAGCGAGTACCTGGGACAGGAGCACCTCACCGGTGAGGGCCGCTTCCTGCGCCGCGCGCTGGAGAGCGACCAGGTGCCCAGCCTCATCCTCTGGGGCCCGCCCGGCACCGGCAAGACGACGCTCGCCCAGCTCGTCGCGCGCTCCACCGGCGCCTCCTTCGAGACCATGTCCGCCGTGCTCGCGGGCGTGAAGGACATCCGCGAGACGGTGGCCCGCGCGCAGGACCGCTGGAAGCTGAACCGCCAGCGCACGCTGCTCTTCATCGACGAAATCCACCGCTTCAACAAGTCGCAGCAGGACGCGCTCCTGCCCCACGTGGAGAAGGGCACCGTCACGCTGATTGGCGCCACCACGGAGAACCCGTCCTTCGAGGTGAACGCCGCACTCTTGTCGCGCTGCCGCGTCATCACCCTGCGCGGGCTGGAGCAGGAGGAGCTCATCGCCGTCATGCGCCACGCTGTCGCGGACCCTCGGGGGCTGGGCGGCAAGGTGGCCGTGGACGACGCGGCGCTGGAGTTCATCGCGGACGCGGCGGGCGGCGACGCGCGCAAGGCCCTCACCGCGCTGGAGGCCGCGGCGGCGTACGGCCGCACGGCGGTGGACCGCAAGGTGGCGGAGGAGGCGCTCCAGCAGAAGATGCTGCTCTACGACAAGGGCGGCGAGGAGCACTACAACGTCGTCAGCGCGTTCATCAAATCCATGCGCGGCAGCGACGTGGACGCCGCGCTGTACTGGATGACGCGCATGCTGGAGGCGGGCGAGGACCCCGTCTTCATCTTCCGCCGCATGGTCATCTTCGCGTCGGAAGACGTGGGCAACGCGGACCCGCGCGCGCTGGGCGTGGCGGTGGACGCGCTGAGGGCCTTCCAGCTCATGGGCCTGCCGGAGGGCACCCTGCCCCTCACCCAGGCCGTGACGTACCTGGCGCTCGCGCCCAAGTCGAACGCCGTCATCGCCGCGTACGCGGCCGTGCGCGAGGCCGTGACGAAGGAAGGCGCGCTGCCAGTGCCCATGCACCTGCGCAACGCGCCCACCAAGCTGATGAAGTCGCTGGGCTACGGCGGCGGGTACAAGTACCCGCACAACTTCGAGGGCAACTACGTCCCGGAGGACTACCTGCCCGAAGCGCTGCGCTCCCGCTGCTTCTACACCCCGACGCGCAACGGCTTCGAGGCGGAGCTGTCCGAGCGCTACGAAACCATCCAACAGCAACTCGCCGCACGTCGCAGCGAGCGCGAGCCCGGGGAGGACGGCTGAAGCGCCGTCACTCCCCGAAGGGCCCCGTCAGGACACCGCTTCCAGGACGGGGCCCGGACCGCTGTCCGAGTCCGGGCCCTTGGGCGAGCGCGGCTTCATGCTGCGGCCGGCCACTTCGTACTGCTTGAGCAGACGGCGGAAGTTGGAGCGGTCCACGCCGGCCGCGCGCGCCGCGCTGGACACGTTGTGGTTGTTCTTCTCCAGCAGCGCGGACAGATAGCGGCGCTCGAAGGCGCGCATGGCCAGACGCTTGGCCTGGGCGTACGGCAGGTGCGCCAGGCTGAACACCTCCACCGCCGAGTCGGCCTGGGGCGCGGCCTGGAAGCCGGGCGGCAGGTCCTCCACGTCGATGGCGTCGTTGGCCGTCAGCACCACCGCGCGCTCGATGACGTTCTCCAGCTCGCGCACGTTGCCCGTCCACCGGTTGCAGGTGAGGGCCTCCATGGCGCGGGGGCTGATGCCGGTGACCTTCTTGTCCGCCTTGCCGGTGTAGACCTTGAGGAAGTGGTGCGCGAGCAGCGGCACGTCCTCCGGGCGGTCGCGCAGGGGCGGCAGGTCGATGGTGATGACGTTGAGGCGATAGAAGAGGTCCTCGCGGAACTTGCCCTGCTCCTTCGCGCGGGACAGGTCCACGTGCGTGGCGGCGATGACGCGCACGTCCACCTTCACGGGCTCGTTGGCGCCCACGCGCTTGACCTCACCCTCCTGCAGGACGCGCAAGAGGCGCACCTGGGTGGCCGGGGGCACGTCGCCAATTTCATCCAGGAAGATGGTGCCGCCGTCGGCCGCCTCGAAGAGGCCCTTCTTGTTGCCGGTGGCGCCGGTGAAGCTGCCCTTCACGTGGCCGAAGAGTTCGCTTTCCAGCAGCGTCTCCGTCAGCGCGGAACAGTTGACGGCCACGAAGGGCTTGTCGCGGCGCGCGCTGCGGTAGTGGATGGCGCGGGCGACCAGCTCCTTGCCCGTGCCGCTCTCACCCTGGATGAGCACCGTGGCGGTGGAGTGGCTGACCGTCTCCACCAGCTTGAACACGGCGCGCATCTGCGAGGACTGACCGATGAGGTCCTCGAACTGGCTGCGCGCGGTGAGCGCCTCCTCCAGCGCGCGGGTGCGGTCCTTCAGCGCCTTGCGCTCGGCGGCCTTGGCGACCGTGAGGCTGACCTCGTCGATGTTCTCGAAGGGCTTGGTGAGGTAGTCGTACGCGCCCGCCTTCACCGCCTCCACCGCCGTCTCCACGGTGGCGAAGGCCGTCATCATGATGACCTCCACGTCCGGGCGGTCCGCCTTGATGGCGCGCAGCAGGTCCATGCCGGACAGGTGCGGCATCTTGATGTCGAGCACGACCACGTCGATGGACGGATCCTTCGCCGCCGCGAGCCCCTCCACCGCGTCGTCGATGGCGACGACCGGGTGTCCTTCCCGCTGGAGGATCTGGGTGACGGCCTTGAGGACGACGGAGTCGTCATCCACAACGAGGACCTTGGCGCGCTTGACTTGGTTCACGGCAACCTCTCGAGCTGCAGGGGAATAGGCAGGTAGACGATGAAGCGGGAGCCCTGACCCACGTGGGTGTCCACGTGGAAGGTGCCCCCGTGGTCCTGGACGATGCGATAGGCGATGGACAGCCCCAGGCCGGTGCCCTCGCCGGGCGGCTTGGTGGTGAAGGACGGCTCGAAGATGCGCGGCAGGTGACGCTCTTCGATGCCCGAGCCGGTGTCCCTCACCGCGAAGAACGTCCGGTCGCCCTCGCGCCCCGTCTCCAGGGACAGGCGCCCGTCGGCGTTGGGAAGCGCTTGCAGGCCGTTCTGCAGCAGGTTGAGCACCACCTGCGCGAGCGTGCCGGGGTCGCCGTACACCTTGGGCAGCCCGTCCTTCAGGCCCAGCTTCAGCTCCACCTTGGGCATGGACTTGAGCTGCGCGCGGAAGAGCACCGCGGCGTCCTCCACGCACTTGGACAAATCAAAGAGGCGGCGGTCCTCCACGCGGCTGTGCCGGCTGAACTTCAGCAGGCTCTCCACGATGCGCTTGCAGCGCAGCGCGCTCTCTTCAATCAGCTTCAGCGACTCCAGGTCGCTCTCGCTGCGGCCCGCGTCGCGGGACATCAGCTGCGCGAAGGCGAGGATGCCGCCCAGCGGGTTGTTGATTTCGTGCGCCACGCCGCCCGCGAGCTGGCCCACCGCGGCCATCTTCTCCGTCTCGATGAGCCGGCGCGTCATGGCCTGCTCTTCCGTGACGTCGCGGTAGGTGCACACCGCGCGGTCGTCACCGGCGAAGGGATACGCGGCCACCACGTAGCTGCGCCCGCCCTGCTGCACTTCCCCGCGCGCGCCCTTGCCTGTCTCCATGGCGGAGGGCAGCGGGCAGCCCGTGCACGGCGTGTCCCGGCCGAAGAGGTACTGGTGGCAGGGGACGTCGGAAGGCACTTCTTCGATGGAGCGGCGGGCCACCTGCGCGTAGGCCACGTTGGCCCGGCGCACCGCGAAGTCCCGCGCGCGCACCACCGCGAGCGGCGTCTCCATGCAGTCGAAGGACAGCTCCCACTCGCGCTTGGCCGTGGAGAGCAGGCGCGTGCGCAGCGCGACGCGCTCCTCCAGGTCCGCGTTGAGGTGCTTGAGCTCCGCGTTCTGCTCCTGGGTGACGCGGTAGAGCCGGTCGTTCTCCGCGTGGAGCGCGTACTGCTCGAAGGCGCTCTTCACCGTGAGGACCAGGTGGCTGTCGTTCCAGGGCTTGGAGATGAAGCGGAAGATTTCGGAGCGGTTGATGGCCTCTTCGATGGCCTGCTGATCCGCCTGCCCCGTGAGCATGATGCGCTGGGCGCGCGGCGCCTGGAGCTTCACCTGGGTGAGGAACTCCACCCCGTTCATCCCCGGCATGCGGAAGTCGGAGATGACGACCTCCGGCTGGAAGCGCTCCAGCGTGCGCAGACCCGTTTCGGCGTCCGTCGCCGTCTCGATGTCCCACTCACCCCGGCGCAGCACCCGCCGGATGGACTTGAGGATGTTCTCCTCGTCGTCCACGAGCAGCAGCCGGCCGCGAGCGACCGGGTCCTGCGCCTGCGCTTGAGCTCCGAGGGTTCCCATGGACTTTCCGGGAATAGACATTTGCAATGGCCTTGCCAAACCGGAGATTTGGATAAACCCCGGCAATCACGTCCTTTTTCAGTGACATGACAAAAAGGGGCAAGGTCATCATAGACCCATGGAACCCAATGGGGTCAAACCCGACTCAGGGTTTTTGACCCTCTGGGTCAGCCAGCGCGGGAGGGCGGCGCGGAAAACAGGGGCGCGGGAGGGTGCAGGCAGATGCGGTCGCGACCCTCCCGCTTGGCGCGGTAGAGGGCCTCGTCCGCGGTGAGCAGCAGCTGCTCCGGGGCGAGGATGGCGCGGTGGGGGAAGCTGGAGACGCCCAGGGACGCGGTGACGCGCAGGGCACCCTCCGGCCCGGCGTGCAACTCGTTGATTCCCTTACGGATTCTCTCCGCCACGGTGAGGGCGCCGGGCAGGTGGGTGCAGGGCAGGAGGATGGCGAACTCCTCTCCTCCATAGCGGGCCACCAGGTCCGTCTCACGGACGCTGTGCTGGAGGGAGGCTGCCACCTCTCTCAGGACGCGGTCTCCGGCGCCGTGGCCGTGGGCGTCGTTGATGTTCTTGAAGTGGTCCAGGTCCACCAGGATGAGAGAGAGGCTCTCGTCGTAGCGCTGCGAGCGGCGGAACTCCTCGCGCAGGCGCTCCTGGAAGTAACGATGGTTGTGCACCTGGGTCAGGCCGTCCGTCACCGCCAGGCGCCGCAGTTCCTCGACCTGGGAGTGAAGTGACCTCAACCGGGAGTGCGCTTCCAGGCTCCGGTAGAGCCTCAAACGCAGCTCTTCGTCGTCCCATGGGGTCAGAATTACCTCAGCCCCCCTGCGCAGCGCGGCCAGGCGCAAGGCCCGGTCTTCCGGGGGAGCCAGGACCACCACGGCGGGTTGGGGCCCCGGTTGCGGTGGGGAGAGGGCCTCCAGGAGGCCCTGAGCCTGGGCCTCGTCGAGGCCGCCGGAGCAGAGCAAGACGCCGTCTACCTCCTGGGTCAGCCCGAGCGCCTCCGGCCCGGAGCGGGCCACACGGAGCGCGAAGTCCTCCGGGCCGAGCGCGCGCACCAGCTGAGGCAGCAGTGCCTGTGAATCGTCCACGACCAGAAGCGTGTAGGGCTGGGTTTTCACCGTGTCCCCGTAAAATGATGACTAGGCGGTACTATAGGGGTTTCCCACGAGAAGGGCCAAGGGGTTTGCCTGCGGGTAGGGGCTCTGCTAGCGAGCGCGCGTTTCCTTCCGGACGGAACGCGCGCGACATGACGACCGTGGCCAAGTACCCGAGCATCAGCCTCTTCTTCCCCGCCTGGAACGAAGAGGACTACGTGGAGCGCGCGGTGAGCCGCGCACTGGAAGTGCTACCGAAGCTCACCGACGACTTCGAAATCATCGTCGTCAATGACGCCTCCACGGACCGGACCCAGGAGGTCTGCGACGCGCTGGCTGCGAAGGTGCCTCAGCTAAGGGTCATCACCCACCCCGTGAACCTGAAGCTGGGCGGAGCGATGCGCACGGGGCTGGCGGCGAGCACGAAGGACCTGGTGCTGTACTCGGACATCGACCTGCCGTGGGACATGCGCGAGCTGGAGCGGGCGCTGCACCTGATGAACTACCTGGAGGCGGACATGATCTGCGCCTTCCGGTTCGACCGCACGAGCGAGGGCGCGAAGCGCATCGTGTACTCGTTCGTCTACAACGTGCTCATCCGGGCGCTGTTCGACATCCAGATCAAGGACGTGAACTTCAGCTTCAAGCTGATGCGCCGCCAGGTGCTGGAGTCGATGGAGCTCCGGAGCCAGGGCTCGTTCATCGACGCGGAGCTGGTGGTGAAGGCCATCCGCAAGGGCTTCCGCGTGTTCCAGATGGGCGTGGACTACTTCCCGCGCACGCGCGGCATCTCCACGCTGGCGTCGCCGTCGGTCATCTTGAAGATGGTGAAGGAGCTGGTGGCGCTGTACCCGGAGACGCGCTCGCCGTCGCCGCCGACCAAGCCGGTGCGCCTGCCTCCGTCCGTGCAGCCATTGCGTTCGGTGCCGGGCCACGCGGGGCGTGGGTAGGACGGACATGGCGCCGCGCACCCGCCTCATCGTCAACGCGGACGACCTGGGCCTGCATCCGTCGCTGGACGCGGGCATCCTCAAGGCGCACCGCGAGGGCATCGTGACCAGCGCGACGCTGCTGGCCATGGGGCCCTCCGCCGCGGAGGCCGTGGGATTGGCCAAGGCGCAGGGGCTGGCGGTGGGTGTGCACCTGGCGCTGTCCACGCGGCTTTCCTGCGCGGCCCCCGCGGAGGCCGTGCGGACGGTGGCGCCGGGCGGACGGCTGCGGGGCAACTGGGCGGAGTTCGCGAAGGCGTGGATGACGGGGCGGGTACGCAGGGAAGAGCTGGAGCGGGAGCTGTCCGCGCAGCTCTCCCGCGCTCGGGAGCTGGGCGCGAAGGTGGATCACCTGGACGGGCACCAGCACCTGCACCTGCTGCCGGGGGTTCGGTCGGTTGTGGAGGGCATTGCCGCTCGGGAGGGCCTGCCGCTGCGGTGGCCGGATGCGCTGCCGCGCGCGTCGTGGCTTCGGGCTCCCGGGCCCGCGTTGAAGACGACGGTGCTGGCGGTGCTCGCGCGGACGGCGCCTCGGGCCCGGCCGGGCGTGCGGCGGGTGAGCGCGGGCGGCGTGTTCGAGGCGGGCCGGCTGGATGAGTCCGCGCTGCTCGCGGTGCTGGACTCGCTGCCGGCGGGGGACTTCGAGCTGGGATGCCACCCCGGTGAGGGCGCTCCGCATGTGCCGGAGGATCCGGCGTGGACCTATGGCTGGGAGGCGGAGCTGGCCGCGCTCACCAGTCCCCGCGTGAAGGCGAAGCTCGTGGAGCGGGGCATCACGCTCGCGAACTACGGCGAGCTGGGCTGACGAGCCGCGGAAACCTGTCCGACTGTCGGACAGGCTTGGAGGTGGCCCGCCAAGCGCGCGTGGGCTTCTTCAGCGGGCTTCGGCGTCGTAGAGCAGGTGCGGCGTCGTGTAGCCCGCTCCCAGGCCCACGACTTCACGCACTTCGAAGCCTGCGTCGCGGAGCATGCGCACGCCGTCGACTCGCGGCTTGAGCACCATGCCGCCGCTGGCCTTGGTGCGCCCCAGGAGCGAGACCATCACCCACTCCTGCGCGAGCGCCTTCGCGTGCTTCCAGGAGCGGTCGCCTTCGACTTCCTTCAGGAGGAAGCGGCCTCCGGGCTTGAGCAGGCCGCGCACGGACTGGAGGAAGCCGGGCCACCGCTCGTCGGGCAGCAGGTACAGCACGTCGCAGACCACCACGGCGTCGAGGCTGTGCGGCTGCGTCCTCGCGAGCTCTTCCACGGAGCCCACGTCCAGCGTCACGTTGGGCAGCCCCGACAGGGCCTGCTTCGCCCAGTGCACCTTGCGCTCGTCCAGGTCCACTCCGAGGACCCGTCGCTCCGGCACCGCGAGCGCCATCACCGCGGACAGGAGGCCGTGCCCGCAGCCGATGTCCGCCACCGTCCCGGCGGGCAGACGCGACGCCACCGCGAGCAAGGGAGCCGAGGACGCCCGCGCATGCACGTGGAAGCGCTCGCCCGAGGGCAGGTGCGCGTAGAGCTCCAGCGCCTGGGACATGAGCCCGCTCATGACGCGGCCTCCGCGCTCGGGGCTGCGGCTCGCACCAGCGCTCGTCCCATCCGTCCGCTCATGACACGTACTCCGCCGCTCCGAAGGCCGCCGTCAGCGCCAGCATCACGCAGGCGCTCGTTGCGAGCACTCCCCACCTCGTGCGCGGCCGTTCCTTGAGCAGCAGCGCCAACGTGAGGAACAGCGGGAAGGCGGCCAGCAGGTAGCGCCCCATTCCCATGAAGTCCTTGCTGGACAGTGCAGGCAATCCCACGATGGCCAGCGCGTACACGCCATAGCCCCACCCCAACCGCTTCGCCGTGGGCCACACCAGCGCGAGCGCCCCCACCGTGACGGCCGCGTGCCCCATCAGCCTGAAGCCGTCCGACAGCGACATCTCCCGGCTGAAGCCCTGGAACCAGCGCAGCTTCGCCCACGTGCGCCAGCCCGGCTTCTGGTCCCACCCCGGCGCGGACTGCACCTTCACGAACGCGAACGGTTCGCCGAACGCCTTCCACTGGTAGAGCACGTACAGCACGAAGCCCGCCGCCGCGAACACCGGCAGCAGGTCCATCAGGCTCCACTTCAGGCCGCGCTCGTGCTTCCACTCCAGCCGCCGCGCCAGCAGGCCCACCACCAGCGCGGGCGCCACCGGCCGCGCCGCCGTGGCCACCGCCGCGAGCAGCACCGCCCACCCCAGCTGCCCCCGCTCCAACAGCAGGAACGCTCCGATGATCAGCAGGAGGAACAGCGCGTCCGAATACATGGCCCCGTAGAGGAAGAACGCGAACGGATAGAACGCCAGCAGCAGCCCCGCGTTCCTCGCCGCCTCTTCATCCGCCCGCGTGCGCGCCCACAGCGTGAAGACGTACAGCGCGCCCAGGCCGCACAGCATGGTGACGAGCACGCCCGCGAGGAACGTGTCCATGGACAGCAGGCCCAGCCCGCGCAGCACCAGGGGGTACAGCGGGAAGAACGCCACCGGGCTCTGCTGGCCGGGCGTGTAGCTGTAGCCCGCCGTCGCGATGTGCGCGTACCAACCGGCGTCGAAGTGCGTCCAGCCCAGGAGGACGGGAGCGCCCGGCCACGTCAGCCGCGCGGGGCTGTAGCCCAGTGGGAACGCAATCGCGGACACCGTTACCAACGCGGTGCACACCACCAGGGCCGCGAGCCCGGCGGTCAGAACAACACGAGGAGCGGAACGGACCATGTAGGGCATGCCCCTTGGTCCAGAACCGCCCCTCGCGTCAAGTCAGGCCCGGAAACAGGGAGAAAACCGTTTGAGGTCCCCTCACCGCCCGGTGCGTCACGTGCTCAGGACTCGTAGAAGCCCTTGTTGGCGCGCACCTTCTCCACCAGCAGCGGCGCGGGCGTGAAGCGCTCTCCGTACTTGTCCTGGTAGTGCTCCAGCTTGCGCAGCAGGTTGGCCGGGCCCAGGGCGTCCGCGTACCGGAACGGGCCGCCCAGGAACGGCGGGAAGCCCAGGCCGAAGATGGCGCCCACGTCGCCGTCGCGCGGGCTGCGCAGGATGCCTTCACCCAGGCAGCGGATGGCCTCGTTCACCATCTGCAGCGCGACGCGTTCCGCCATCTCCGCGGGGTCCAGGGACTTGCGGTCCTTGCCGTGCGGCAGGAGCAGGTAGACCTGCGGGTCCACCTCCTTCTTCTTCCCGTTCTCGTACAGGTAGAAGCCCTTGTTCGTCTTGCGGCCCAGGCGGCCGTCGGACACCACGCCCGCCAGCGCCTTGGGCGCCACCATGCGCTTGCCGAACGCGGCCTCCATGATGGGCCCCACCTTCTGGGCCACGTCGATGCCCACCTCGTCCAGCAGCGTGATGGGCCCCACCGGGAAGCCGAAGTCCACCAGCGCCTTGTCCAGTTGGACGATGTCCGCGCCTTCCGCCAGCAGGTACGCCGCCTCGTTCATGTACGGCGCGAGGATGCGCGACGTGTAGAAGCCCGGCCCGTCGTTGACGACGATGACCGTCTTGCCCTGCTTCTTGCCCACGTCCACGCAGGTCGCCGTCACCCACTCCGCCGTGCCCGGGTGCGTGATGATCTCCAGCAGCGGCATTTTGTGGACCGGGCTGAAGTAGTGCATGCCAATCACCTGCGAGGGGCGCTTGCTGCCCTTCGCCAGCTCGCCAATGGGCAGGCTGGAGGTGTTGGACGCGAAGATGGTGTTCTCGCCGGTGACGGCCTCCACCTCCGCGATGACCTGGTGCTTGAGCTTCAGGTCCTCGAAGACCGCTTCGATGATCAGGTCCACCGACTTGAAGCCGCTGTAGTCCGTGCCCGCGGTGATGTTGGACAGCTTCGCGTTCGACTCCAGCCGCGTGAGCGAGCGGCGCTTCACGCGCTCATCCAGCACCGTCTGCACCTGCTTGAGCGCGCGACCCGCGCCCGCGTCGTCCCGGTCCTTCACGCGCACGGGCACGCCCTGGAGCACGCCAGCCACGTAGGCGATGCCGCCGCCCATGAGGCCGCCGCCCAGCACGCCCACCTTCTTCACCTCGCGCGGCTTCAGGTTGGGGTTGGAGGTGCCGTTCTCCTTCTTCAGCGCCGTGGTGGCGAAGAAGATTTCCACCAGGCGCCGCGACACGTCCGTGAACACCAGCTCGCCAAAGGCCTTCGCCTCCGCCTCCAGGCCCGCCTTGCGGCCGGACTCCAGGCCCACGCGGATGACCTGCAGCGCCTTCTCCTGCGCGGGGTACTTGCCGCGCGTCTTCTTCAGGAGCTGCTTCTTCGCCTGGTCGAACATCACCTTGCGGCCGAGCGGGTTGTCCTCCAGCGCAGCTTCCTTCCAGAGGTCCTTGTTGATGAGCCCCTGGAAGAGACCGGCGATGCCCTTCTTCTTGCCACTCTGGGCCACGGCCTTGAAGCCCTGGTGCGAGCGCTCCACCTTCAGCGTGCCCGCGGCCAGCTCCGCCGCGCGCTTGAGCGCGAGGTCCTTGAGCATGGGCACCGGCACGACTTCATCCACGACGCCCAGCTTCTTCGCCTTGGACGGCTTGACGTTCTTGCCGGTGAGGATGAGGTCCAGCGCGGCCTCCGCGCCAATCAGCGCGGGCAGCCGCTGCGTGCCGCCAGCGCCGGGGATGAGACCCAGCTGCGTCTCCGGCAGGCCCACCACCGACTTGGGGCTGTCCGTGACGATGCGGTAGTGACACGCGAGCGCCCACTCCAGACCGCCGCCCAGGCACGCGCCGTGGATGGCCGCGACCACGGGCTTGGAGAAGGCCTCCAGCCGGTCGAACTCCGCGTGCGCGGCGCGGCTGATGGCCTCCACGTCCGCCGGGGACTTGATGGTCTGGAGGAAGTCGATGTTCGCGCCGGCGACGAAGTTGTCCTTCTTGCCGGAGATGAAGACGACGGCCTTCACCTCCGGGTCCCGCTCCGCCTGGAGGAGCAGGTCGGAGAACGCGGCGCCCACGTCCGGGGACAGCGTGTTCACCGGCGCGCCCGGCTGGTCCACGGTGATGACCGCGACGCCGTTCGTGACGTCGTAGCTCAAGCCCTGCTTCGCGTCGACTGCCTCTTGCTTGGTCGCCATCACGCACGCTCCAGGATGACCGCGGCGCCCAGGCCACCCGCGGCGCAGACGGTGCACAACACCGTGTTCTTGTTCCGACGCTTCAGCTCATTGAGGGCCTGCGTGATGATGCGCGCGCCCGTGGCACCGAACGGGTGCCCGATGGAGATGGAACCCCCCGTCACGTTCAGGATGGACCGGTCCACCTCGCCGACCGGCGCGTTGAAGCCCGCCTTCTTCGCGAACTCCTTGGACGCCAGCGCCTGGAGGTTGCTCGCCACCTGCGCGGCGAAGGCCTCGTGCATCTCCACCAGGTCGATGTCCGCGAGCTTCATCCCCGCGCGCTTGAGCGCCACGGGCGCCGCGTACGCCGGGCCCTGGAGCAGCTGGTCGCCCGGGTCCGTGGCCGCGAACGCGTGCGAGCGCAGGAAGCCCAGCGGCTCGTAGCCCAGCGCCTTCGCCTTCTCCTCGCTCATGAGCAGCAGCGCCGCGGCGCCGTCCGTCAGCGGGGACGCGTTGCCGGCGGTGACGCTGCCATAGCGGCGGTCGAACACCGGCTTGAGCTTGGACAGCGCCTCCAGGCTGGTGTCCTCGCGCACGATGTTGTCCTTCGTGGCGATCTGCTCGTACCTGGGCGGCACGGTGACGTGCATCACCTCGCCGTCGAACAGGCCCTCCTTCCACGCGCGGGCCGCGTTCTGGTGCGAGTTGAACGCGATGAGGTCCTGCTCCTCGCGGGTGATGCCGTTCTCCTTGGCCATCTTCTCCGCGCTCTCGCCCATCGTCTCGCCGGTGGAGTACTCGGCGATGGCGGGGGGCACGGGGATGAGGTCCTTGGCCTTGAGCTTCTGGAAGGGCTTGAGCTTGTCCGGAAGGCTCTTGCCCTTGGACGACGCGGCGAGCGCGTGCGCCAGCGGGCGGCTGGTGAAGATGGGCGCGTCCGACAGGGACTCGGTGCCTCCGGTGATGACGACGTCCGCGTCGCCCAGCGCGATGGCGTTGGCGCCCGCCACCATGGACTGGATGGACGTGGCGCAGGCGCGCGCCACGGTGAAGGCGTCAATGCGCTTGGGCAGGCCCGCCGCCAGCACCACTTCGCGCGCGATGGAGGGCGCGGTCAGCGTGGGGATGACCTGTCCGAAGACGACCTGGTTGATTTCGTTGGGGTCCAGGTCGCTGCGCTGCACCAGCTCCTGGACCACCATCCGGCCCAGGTCCAGCGCCGTCAGGTTCGCGAAGACGGTGCCCGCCTTCGCGAACGGCGTCCGCAGACCGCGAACGATGGCCACCCGCCGGTGGCCGTTGCGCTTCTCGCTTGCCATGTGTGCCTCACCCTCTGTGAAACGAGTGAGGCGCTTCTAACGGCGGGCAATGCACCGCGTCAATGTCGGATTGATTCTTGAGTCAACTGCTCGCCAGTCGGCCGGGCGGGGGATTGTTCAGCCGAGCGTGCCCTGGCGGAGGGCGGCGCCGTGCTTGTGGACGGCCTCCACGAGGAACTTCGCGGCGTCCGGGTCGGTGGGCGGGAGGATGCCGTGGCCCAGGTTGAAGATGTGCCCGGTGGGGCCGGCGCGGCGGAGGATGTCCTTCACGCGACCGTCCAGCTCCTCGCGGGGGAGGAAGAGGTGGAGCGGATCCAGGTTGCCCTGGGTCGCCACGTCCGGCCCGAGGATGCGGCGGCCCTCGTCCACGGGGCAGCGCCAGTCCAGGCCGATGACGTCCGCGCCGGTGCGCTTCAGGAGCGGCAGGTGCGGCGTCATGTTCACGCCGAAGAGGATGACGGGGACGCCGGTCGCCTTGAGCTCCGTCACCATCTCGGTGAGGTACGGGAGGCTGAAGCGCTCGAAGTCCCAGGGGGACAGCTCGCCGCCCCAGGAGTCGAAGATTTGAACAATCTTCGCGCCGGCCTCCACCTGCATCTTGAGGTACGGGATGAGGGTGTCGGTGAGCTTCCGGAAGAGGCGGTGGGCGACTTCGGGCTGCTCGAAGAGCAGGCGCTTGATCTGGATGTAGCTCTTGGAGCCGCCGCCCTCGACCATGTACGCGGCCAGGGTGAAGGGCGCGCCCGCGAAGCCGATGACGGGCACGGAGTCGTTGATGGCCTTGCGCGTGCGGCGGATGGCTTCGGCGACGAAGCCGGTGCCTTCCACGGGGTCGGGGACGCCGAGCTTGTCGATGTCCGCGGGCGTGCGCAGCGGGTTGGGGAAGTGGGGGCCCTTGTCGCCCAGCTCCAGGTGGATGCCCATGGCCTCCACGGGGATGAGGATGTCGGAGAAGATGATGGCGGCGTCCACGCCCAGGCGGGTGATGGGCTGGACGGTGACTTCCGCGGCCAGGTCCGGGTTCTTGCAGAGGTCCAGGAACGCGATGTTGCCGCGGATGGCGCGGTACTCGGGCAGGTAGCGGCCCGCCTGACGCATCAGCCACACGGGGGTGGTGTCGGTGGGCTGGCGGCGCGCCGTGCGCAGGAGTCGGTCGTTCACGTCGTCACCTTCGTGGGGCGAGAGGGAGGCAGGGGCTTCACGGCCCGGGGTGTACCCTATCTCCATGACCCGGTTGAATCGCTACGTTCCGAGCCTGCTCGCGCTCGCATGCATGGCCTGTGCGACGGGGCGGACGGCTGCTCCTGCCCGGCCGCAGTGGCCGCTGCCTCAGGAGCTGGTCCGCTGGGAGCCGGCTCCCGGGGTGAGCGTCGTGGCGCCTCGGGTGTCTCCTGGGGAACCGGAATCGCCTCGCGCAGGGCCGTATGCCAGGTGCTGGCACTACAAGGCCGGCGACGACCTCCTCCTCAAATTTGATGAGCCCCGACCCTTGCTCGGCGTCCACTGCTCGTGGAGCCACACGGACTCGGGCAGGCATTTCCATTTTGACTGGAGCACCGATGTCTACGCTCCCGAAGCCTCGCCCGAAGACAAGCGCGAGCAACTCCGGATGGCGCTGATCCAGCGCTATGGCGTCCCAGAAAACGAGCTCACCCGGCTACCCGCGCCCTGGTACGGATGGGAGTGGCGCAGGGTCGGCGCAGAGTGGATTGGCCCGCCCGAGGAGATGCCGGACGGCATCGGAGAAAGACTCTGCGATCGTTGGCTCGTCGCGGGGACAAGCCTTGTCTTCCTTCAGGTCGTTTCCCCCGAGGACGACCCGTTCCCCGAGGGCGAAGCCTTCCTCGGCTCTATTCGGGTCACTGACCTGAAGTGACGATTCAGCCGCCGTCCCGTCCGCCGCCGTGGTCGTCGCTGCCGCCGTCGTCGTCCCCACCGTCATCGTCATCCGCGGGCAGCGTGATGGGCTGAACACGCTCCTCGCCCTCACGGACGCAGACCTCCGTCTCCACGTCCTCCAGGTCGTCGGCCTTGACCTCCAGCGAGTAGCAGCCCGCGGGCAGCGGCCCCAGGCGGACCTCGCCGCTGCTCGTGTCCACCTTCGCGCGGTCTTCTCCCGTGCCTCGCAGCTCCACCTCGACGTCGGGAGGGATGGCGCCCTGCTCGTCGCGCACCCGCACGGTGAGGAAGGCCCCGGGCTTCCCCTGGATGTCACCCACGTCGGTGACCCTTGCACCCTGCGCCAACACGGGCGTCCTCGCCGCCTGCGTACGTGAGGCGACCACGTACAGCTCCAGCGGCACCGCTGGCACGCCGTCCAGTTCGAAGCGGCCGTCCGCGGCCACCGTCGCGCGCAGCTCCGAATGGCCCAGCACGCTGACACGCGCCACGCCGGACTCCGCGCCCAGCACGCGGCCTCGCACGGTGCCCGTGCGCAGGTCTCCGTTGTCGAAACCGCCACAGCCCACGAGCGCCAACACCAGCGCTCCGCCGCATGTCCTGGCTCGCATCAGAAGCGGTACCCTCCGGCCAGCATCAGGCATCCAAAGCCCACCGTTCGCGTCTGCCCGTCCACCGGGACGTAGGCCCACAACGCCTGTGCGCGCGCCTCCACCATCCACACCGGGCTGAAGCGGAACGACAGTGCGGCCATCCATCCCGGCCAGGCCGTGACGTACTGCTCGTTCCGGTCCAGCAGCTCCAACTGGAAGGAGCGCTGCAACCACAGTCCGGCCACGCGGGGACCGGTGGACAGGCCCAGCCGGCCCCACGTCCAGGTGGGCCCCACCGCCACGCCCACGAGCAGCGTGCGGTGCCGCACCGGCACGTCGCCGCCTGGATCCAACCGCAGCGACTGACGCCCCTGCCCCGCCGCCACGTCCACCCAGAGGTCCAGCCTCCCCTCCAGGAGCACGCCCTCCCAG
>NZ_RAWR01000215.1:0-17863 GCF_003986945.1 Corallococcus sp. AB018
CCTCCCAGCACCCCGCCGCCCCGGACGCCGTCCAATCCCGGCACCCAGCCTCGTGCGGCCACCAGCCCTGGCATGCGCGCCGTGAGCGCCGCCCGCATGGCCCCGCTGGAGAAGGCGAAGCCGGAAGGCCCCCTGGGCAAGCGCGTTGCCGCGGAGACGTCCAACGTCGTCCTCAACGCCTTCTCCATCCTGAAGGAGCAGTTCGCGGACTTCCGCGCGAGCAACCGCTTCTTCAAGTACAAGGCCGGCATCGTCGCGGGCTGGCTCGTTCTGTCCGTCGCCAGCTTCGGCATCGCGTGCCCGGGCAGATCCCTGGACACCGGTGACATGGACGCGCGCCTGGTGCTCAGCGACAAGCTGGACCGGCCCTCCGTCACCATCTGGAACGAGAGCAAGGACGTCTGGCGCGACGTCATCATCACCGTGAACAACGAGTACAAGGCGGTGGTGGCGGAGGTGCAGCCCGGCAACTTCGTCACCATCACGCCCAAACAGCTCCTGGGGAAGACCGGCGGCGCCGCGCCCGCGGACCTGCGCTTCCAGGCCCTGACGATGAAGAGCGCGGACGACAAGGCCGACCTCACGCCTTCCCTCCAGGAGGAGTGGCAGCGCCTCCTCGCGCCGAAGAAGTAGCCCGCCGCGGGCGCCCCTCCAGACGCCGGAAACACGAAGGGCGCCCTCCTGAAGCAGGAAGGCGCCCTCGGTGCTTCTTCAGCCCGTCCGGGCCTCACTCACGTGAGACCCGGGCACGGGGAACGGCTCAACCCTCGGACTTCGCCTCGGCGGGAGCCTCGGTCGTCTCAGCGGCGGCCGGGGCCTTCGCGGGACGGTCCACCAGCTCGATGAGGGCCATCTCCGCAGCGTCGCCCCGGCGGAAGCCCAGGCGCACGATGCGGGTGTAGCCACCCGGACGGGACGCGTAACGCTCCTTGTACTCGCTGAACACCTTCTGGAGGACCGTGCGGTCCTTCACGGTGCGGGCGGCAAGGCGCACGTTGGACAGGCCACCGCGCTTGGCGAGCGTGATGATGCGCTCGGCCAGCGGACGGACTTCCTTCGCCTTGGGAACGGTGGTGCGGATGGCCCCGTGCTCCAGCAGGGACGTGACCATGTTGTTCAGCATCGCGAGACGGTGGCTCGTGGTGCGGTGCAGCTTCCTTTGTCCGACCTTGTGGCGCATGCGCGTGCTCCGGGGTCTCTTCTTGAGAACCCCACCACTCCGGCCGTATCAGGTACCGGGTGGGAAGGACGGCCCCGACACCGGGGGCCGCCGTTGAATCGGGCCCTGTGTACCACAGGGCCCCCTGCCTTCGCGCCACCGTGAAGCCGTGTCGGTGGGATGCCAAGGCAGGTGCTTCAGGAAACAACGACGCTTCAGGCCTTGGGGGCCGCGGGAGCCGGCGCGTTCTTCGGCGGCCAGTTCTCCAGCTTCATGCCCAGGGACAGACCCATCTCCGCGAGGATCTCCTTGATCTCCTTCAGAGACTTGCGGCCGAAGTTCTTCGTCTTGAGCATCTCCGCCTCGGTGCGCTGGACCAGGTCACCGATGGACTTGATGTTCGCCTGCTGCAGGCAGTTGGCCGAACGCACCGACAGCTCCAGCTCGTCCACCGAGCGGAACAGGTTCTCGTTGAGCTTGGCCTCTTCCTTCGGCGCCTCGGCGACGACCGGCTCCTCGGTCTCGTCGAAGTTCACGAACACCGTGAGCTGCTCCTTGATGATCTTCGCCGCGTACGCCACCGCGTCCTGCGGCACCACGGAGCCGTCCGTCCAGACCTCGAGCGACAGCTTGTCGAAGTCCGTGACCTGACCGACGCGCGCGTTGGTGACCTGGTAGTTCACCTTGCGGATGGGCGAGAAGAGCGAGTCGATGGGGATGGTCCCGATGGGCGCGCCCGCCACCTTGTTCGTGGACGCCGGCACGTAGCCACGGCCGCGGCGGCACATCAGCTCCATGCGCACCTTGCCACCCTCGGACACGGTGCAGATGTGGTGACCCGGGTTCAGGATTTCGACGTCCTGGTCCGCGATGAGGTCGCCCGCCTTCACTTCCTTGGGGCCTTCCACCTCGATGCGCAGCGTCTTCGTCTCGTTCGTGTGCATCCGGAGGAGGACCTCCTTCAGGTTCAACACGACGTCCGTGACGTCCTCGGCCACCTCGGGGATGGTCGTGAACTCGTGGTCCACGCCCTCAATCTTCACGGAGGTGATGGCCGCGCCCTGCAGCGACGACAGCAGCACCCGCCGCAGCGAGTTGCCCAGCGTCGTCCCGAAGCCGCGCTCCAGCGGCTCCGCCACGAACTTGCCGTACGTGGGGCTCAGCGAGTCCTGGTCCACTTCCATGCGGCGCGGCTTGATGAGGTCGCGCCAGTTCTTCGCAACAAACGTGTCGGCCATGGGGACTGCTCCTCTGGTCGTGCGCCATCACCCACTTCCCCGCCAGATTGACGGGAGGACGGGCACGCGGGGGGACTGCTAACAACCTCGCCCGGCGCGCGCAGAACGCGGCCTCCAGGCGAAACGACAGGCGACAAAGCGACAACGCCCCGGCCTTGTCGGCCAGGGCGTCCACCGCGGGAGGGGCCCACCGAAGCGGGCCCTGCATCCCTGCTTACTTCGAGTACAGTTCGACGATGAGCTGCTCCTGGATGGGCATGGTCAGGTCCTCGCGGTTCGGGACCGTCTTGACCGTGCCCTTGAACGACTTCTTGTCCAGGTCAATCCACTGGGGAACGCCACGGCGGTCCACCGTCTCCAGCGCCTCGGAGATGCGGAGCACCTTGCGGCTCTTCTCCACCACTTCCACTGCGCTGCCCGGCTTCACGGAGAACGACGGGATGTTCACCCGGCGGCCGTTGACCTGGAAGTGACCGTGACGCACCAGCTGGCGCGCCTCGTTGCGCGTGTCCGCGAAGCCCATGCGGAACACCACGTTGTCCAGGCGGAGCTCCAGCTGCTGCAACAGGTTCTCACCCGTCTTGCCCTTGGCCGCGGACGCGCGGTGGTAGTACCCGCGGAACTGGTTCTCGAGCAGGCCGTACATGCGCTTGACCTTCTGCTTCTCGCGCAGCTGCACGCCGTAGCCGGAGAACTTCACGCGGCCCTGGCCGTGCTGACCGGGGGGATAGGGGCGGCGCTCGATGGCGCACTTGTCCGTGTAGCAACGGTCGCCCTTGAGGTACATCTTCAGGTTCTCGCGCCGGCAGATACGGCAGGCGCTCGCGGTATAACGAGCCACGGAAACTCTCCTTGCAGATGGTCTGGAGCCGGGCCCGCCGCGAGGCGGGTCCCCGGCCCGAAGCGGTAATTAGACGCGGCGGCGCTTGGGCTGACGGCAGCCGTTGTGCGGGATGGGCGTCACGTCGCGGATGAGGCTGATCTTCAGGCCGGCGGCGGCCAGCGCGCGCAGCGCCGACTCACGGCCCGCGCCCGGACCCTTCACGAACACCGTCACGGTCTTCAGGCCGTGCTCCATCGCCTTCGCCGCGGCGTCGCCAGCGGCCACCTGCGCCGCGAACGGCGTGGACTTGCGGCTGCCCTTGAAGCCGCGCGCCCCGGCCGACGACCAGGAGATCACGTTCCCGGACACGTCCGTGATCGTGATGATGGTGTTGTTGAACGTGGACTGGATGTGGACCACGCCGTTGAGGATGTTCTTCTTACCCTTGCGCTTGCTCTTCTTCGCCGCAGGGGTCTCGCCACCCTCGGCACCGGCCGGCGCGGCGGCGGTATTGATCTCGTCAGCCATGTGAATCGCTGCTCCTGGGAGTAGGTGATCAACGCCCGCGCCTCACACGAAGCGAGGCAGCGGGCGCCAGAGGGTTTAGCGGGCCGGAGCGGCCGGCTTCGCGCGAACGATGCCGCGCTTGGGACCCTTGCGGGTGCGCGCGTTGGTGTGGGTGCGCTGGCCGCGGACCGGAAGACCCTTGCGGTGACGCAGACCCCGGTAGCAACCCAGGTCCATCAGCCGCTTGATGTTCATGGTCACCTCGCGCCGGAGGTCACCCTCGACCTTGTAGTTGGCCTCGATGATCTCGCGGATCTTTCGAGCCTGGTCCTCGGTGAGGTCCTTGGTCCGGGTGGTGAGATCGATGCCCGCCGCCTCGATGATGTCGTGCGCGGTCTTGTTACCGATCCCGTAGATGTACTGAAGCGAGATCACCGCACGCTTGTTGGGCGGCAGATCGATGCCGGCGATACGAGCCATCTTCGGTCTTCCTTGTTGTGGAGTTGGTCTGAGGCTGAAGAGTCCCTGGGGACTCTCTAGCCCTGGCGCTGCTTGTGCCGGGGGTTGGAAGCGCAGATGACGCGCACGATGCCCTTACGGCGAACAACCTTGCACTTGTCGCAGATCTTCTTGACGGACGCCCGAACCTTCATGGAGCGAACTTCCTTCCTTCAGCGGAGAAAAGCACAACAGCCGGTCCGCACAGGCGGCCGGCGCGAATTACTTGGCCCGGTACGTGATCCGTCCACGGGTCAGGTCATACGGCGACAACTCGACCTTCACCTTGTCGCCCGGAAGGATACGGATGAAGTGCATCCGCATCTTACCCGAGATGTGCGCGAGCACCTTGTGGCCGTTGTCCAGCACCACGCGGAACATCGCGTTCGGTAGGGGCTCCATAACGGTCCCCTCGACTTCGATGGAATCATCCTTCGGCAAGCGTCAACCTTCTTCCCGGACCACGAACCTTCTGGAAGCGCGGCGGGATAACACTTTGGTCCGTAAGTAGCAAGCGCCGCGCGATCTGAAATCTGGACCTCTATCAACACCTTCTGACATCACCCTATTTCACCCTGTGGCCGGGGGCCCTCATCGACGCCGGGTCAGCACTTCCGGCCCCCGCTCTGAGATCAGGATGGTGTGCTCGAAGTGGGCGGACAACTTGCCGTCCACAGTGACGGCCGTCCACTCGTCCTCCAGGACCTCCACGTCGGGCGTCCCCTGGTTCACCATTGGTTCCACAGCCAGGACCATGCCTGGCCGCAGCTTCATCCCTGACCCCGCCTGCCCGTAGTTGGGCACCTGCGGCGGCTCGTGCAGCTTCCGGCCAATCCCGTGCCCCGTGAAGTCCCGGACCACGGAGAACCCCCGCGCCTCCACGTGGTTCTGCACCGCGTGACCAATGTCGCCAATCCGGTTGCCCGGCTGCATCGCCTGGATGGCCTTCTCCAGGGACTGCCGGGTAACGTCCACCAGGGCCTGGGCCTCTGGCGTCACCTTCCCTACCGGCACCGTCCGCGCGGAGTCCCCGAAGAAGCCGCGGTAGACCACCCCGAAGTCCAGCTTCATCAGGTCCCCCGCCACCAACCGCCGCTTCCGGTTGGGGATGCCATGGACGACCTCCTGGTTCACGGAGGCGCAGAGGACACCCGGAAAGCCGTGGTAGCCCTTGAACGCCGACCGGGCGCCCTTCTTGGCGATGAGCTGCTCCGCCAGGGCGTCCAAATCCCAGGTGGAGACACCGGGGGCCACTGCCTTCTCCAGTTCGTCCAGGATCTCACAGACGATCCGCCCCGCTTCCCGCATCAGGGCAATCTCATCCGGGCTCTTGATCTCCACCGGGTTCATGCGCCCCTTTCCCTACCAGCCCGCTGCTCTGTCGGGAACCCATGAACGGTGGGGCGGCAGTCCAGACCGGCCCTGCCCTCGCCTCACTGGCTGCCCCAGGCTCAGGCAGGACGGCCAGCGGCCTTCTTGATCTCCTCGTAGATGCCCTCCGGAGACCCGACGCCGTCCACGCTCTTGAGCAGCCCCTTCTTCGCGTAGAAGTTCTTCAGAGGGGACGTCTCGGCGTCGTACTTCTGCAGGCGCTTCTCGATGACCTCCGGCGTGTCATCCGGACGCTGCACGAGCTCCGTGCTGCACTTGTCGCACAGGCCCGCGCGCTTCGGCGGGCTCTGGGTGACGTGGAAGACGGACCCGTCATTGGGGCACACGCGCCGGCCGGAGCCACGCTCGACCAGCGTCGAGTGAGGGACCTCGAGCGACACGACCGCGTTCAGCTGCTTGCCCAACCGCTCCAGCATCCGGTCCAGCGCGTCCGCCTGTCCCGGGGTGCGGGGAAAGCCGTCAAGCACGAAGCCCTGGGCCACGTCCGGCTCCTTCAGCCGCTCCTCCACGATGCCGATGACGACGTCGTCCGGGACGTACTGCCCCGCGGCCATCAGCGGCCCGGCCACCTTGCCCAGCGGCGTGCCATCCTTCACGGCCTTGCGCAGGATGTCGCCGGTGGAGATCTGCGGGATCTGGAAGTCCGCGTAGAGCTTCTTCGCCTGGGTTCCCTTCCCGGCGTTCGGCGGCCCCAAGAGGATGAGGTTCATGTCGCTCCTTTGTACCTACGTCCACCCTTGAACGACGAGGCGCCCCTCCCCACCATTGGGGAGAGGCGCCCGGAACACAACCGACCGCTGTCAGGCCGCCACGCGAACCCGGCCGCGGATGCGCGGACCGCGCGGACCCGCGAAGCCTTCGTAGTTGCGGCTGATGAGGTGGCCCTCAATCTGCTGCACCGTGTCCAGCGCCACGCCCACCACGATGAGGAGCGCCGTGCCGCCGAAGGTGAACTGCACCCCGAGCACGCTGCTGATGACGGACGGAATCACGCAGATGATGGCCAGGTAGATGGCGCCACCGAACGTGAGGCGGTTGAGCGTGCGCTCAATGAACTCCGCCGTCTGACGGCCCGGGCGGATGCCGGGGATGTAGCCACCCTGCTTCTTGATGTTGTCCGCCACGTCATCCGGCCGGAAGGTGAGCGCCGTGTAGAAGTAGGAGAAGAACACCACCAGCAGCACGAACAGGCCGTTGTAGACCCAGAGGTTGCCCTCGATGCTGCGCTGGAAGCCCTGCAGGAAGGGGAACCACGCGCCCAGCGTCGCCGGGAAGGACAGCACTGCGCCGGCGAAGATGGGGGGAATCACGCCCGAGGCGTTCACCTTCATGGGGAAGTACGTGGCCTGGCCCGCGAACATGCGACGGCCCGCCATGCGCTTGGCGTACTGGATGGGCACCCGACGCATGCCCCGCTCCACATAGACCACCACGCCGATGATGAGGAGCATGAAGAAGAGCAGGCCCAGCACCGCGGCCACGTTCACCACTTCCTGCGACGTCAGGTCCAGCAGCGTCTTCGCGCCGGGCAGCACGCGCGCCACGATGCCCGCGAAGATGATGAGCGAGATGCCGTTGCCGATGCCGCGCTCGGTGATGCGCTCGCCCAGCCACATGATGAAGGCCGTGCCCGCCGTGAGGCTGACCACCGTCATGAAGGTGAACCAGAGGTTGTCGTTGGGTACCACCACCTGGTTGAAGCCGCCCTGCCCCGCGTCGGAGCGGCCCAGCGAGGCCAGCCACCGCGAGATGCCCACGCCCTGCACGATGGACAGCGCGATGGTTCCGTAGCGCGTGTACTGGTTGATCTTCTGGCGGCCCGCGGCGCCTTCCTTCTGCAGGCGCTCCAGGCTGGGCACCACCACCGCCAAGAGCTGGATGATGATGGAGGCGCTCACGTACGGCATGATGCCCAGGCCGAAGATGGACATCTGCTCCAGCGCGCCGCCGGAGAAGAGGTTGAACAGCGACACGAGGCCGCCCGATTGTTTCTGGGCGTCCATGAACGCGTTCATCGCAGAGCGGTCCACGCCCGGCGTGTTGATGAAGATGCCGATGCGGTAGACGGACAGCAGCACGAGCGTGTACGCAAGCCGGCTGCGCAGCTCCGCGATGCGGAAGACGTTGGCGAAGGCGTTCAGGGCCACGGTAATGCCATCCTCTTCAAGAGGTTCTGCCAGCAACAACAAACGCCCCTCTCCGGTTCCGGAAAGGGGCGCGGAAGCCTACACAAGGCTGGGGGCGCGCACCACATCACTGTGATGCGCGCCGCCGGTCACGCCTACGCCCGGGGCTGGCGAGGAGCCTTGACGCCCTTGCCAGCGTGGGCCTTGGCGGCCGACTCCGGCTTGTGCGCCACCAGGGGAAGCTCCTCCACGGAGCCGCCCGCCTTCTCGATGTTCTCGCGAGCCGCCGCGGACACCTTGTTCACCTTGACGGTGAGCTTCTTAGCGAGCTCGCCGTGGGCCAGGACCTTCACGCCATCATAACGGCCCTTGACCAGGCCCGCCTGCTTCAGCGCGGCCTCGTCCACCGTGGCGCCAGCGTCGAACGTGTGCTCCAGGTCGCCCAGGTTCACCACCGCGTAGGTGGTGCGGTTGGGCGGGTTGAAGCCGAACTTCGGCAGGCGGCGCTGCAGCGGGCTCTGGCCGCCTTCGAAGCCCTCGAACCGCATGTTGCCGGAGCGGGCCTTCTGGCCCTTGCCGCCGCGGCCGGCCGTCTTGCCCAGGCCGCTACCCTGGCCACGGCCCACGCGCTTCTTGCGGTGCCAGGAGCCCTCAGGGCGCTTCAGATTGGTCAGGATGCTCATGTTGGATCCTCAGTTCTCAGGCCTTGGCCTTGGCGGCCAGGCGCTCCAGGGCGCGGTCCCGGGCGACAATCTTCCGGGGCTTGCGGCGCTTGGGCGCCGGGGCCTCCTGGCTGACCGTCTCCAGGGAGACCAGGTGCTTTACCTTGAACACCATGCCGCGCACCGCCGGGGTGTCCTTCAACAGCCGCTCGTCGCCGAACTTCTTCAGACCGAGGCCCTTGATGGTGGCCAGCATGTCCTCGGAAGACCCCGAGAAGCTCTTCGTCAGCTTAACCTTGAGCGCCATGACTAGCCCCTCGCCTCGCCCGCGAGCTTCTGGGTCTCGACGTCCTTGCCACGCAGCCGCGCGACCTGCTCGGCGCTGCGCAGCAGCTTCAGGCCCGCCACCGTGGCCTTCAGCACGTTGTGCGGATTCCGCGAACCCTGGCTCTTGGTCAGGATGTTGCGGATGCCCGCCGCCTCCAGCACCGCGCGCACCGCACCACCGGCGATGACGCCCGTACCTTCGGAGGCCGGCTTCAGGAGCACCCAGCCGGCACCAAAGTGCCCCAGGATCTCGTGCGGGATGGTGTGGCCCATGCGGGGAACGCGGAACAGGTTCTTCTTCGCGTTCTCGCCACCCTTGCGGATGGCCTCGGGGACTTCGTTGGCCTTGCCCAGGCCCACGCCCACGTGCCCGTTGCCATCGCCCACCACGACAAGCGCGGCGAACGAGAACCGGCGGCCACCCTTCACCACCTTGGCCACGCGGTTGATGTTCACCACGCGGTCGGTCAGGTCCAGATCGTTCGGATTGATCGGAGTTGCCACTTGAGGAATTCCTTTCTGGTACCTAGAACTTCAGGCCGGCCTCGCGCGCGGCGTCAGCCACGGCGGCGATGCGCCCATGGTAAGGGAAGCCGTTGCGGTCGAACACCACCGCATCGACGTTGGCGGCCTTGCACTTCTCCGCGATGAGGGAGCCCACGCGCTTCGCGTCGGCCTTCTTGTCGCCCTCGTCCTTGCCCTTCAACTCCTTGGACAGGGACGACGCGAACGCCAGCGTGCGGCCGGTGGAGTCGTCCACCACCTGCGCGTAGATGTGCTTGAGGCTCTTGTAGACCGACAGCCGCGGACGCTCCGTGGTTCCGGAGAGCTTCTTGCGGATGCGGTTCTTCCTCTTGAGGCGCTGCTCGACAGTCTTGGACATGGCTGCTTCCTTTTCCGTCCGGCGGCGATGCGGCCTTCCGCCGCCGGATGATTCCGCCAGACCTCAAGGCCCGACGGGGTTGAATGCTCGGCGAAGACGCGGCGACGACTAGGTCGTACCGGTCTTGCCCTCCTTGCGACGGATGCGCTCCTCGGCGTACTTGATGCCCTTGCCCTTATAGGGCTCCGGCGGACGCAGCGAGCGGATGTTCACCGCCGTGGCGCCCAGGGCTTCCTTGTCCGCCGAGCGGAGCGTCAGCCCCACCGTGGGAAGGCTGTCCTCGGTGCGGGAGGTCTTGTCGACTTCCGCCGTCACACCCTCCGGCAGGTTGAACACCACCGGGTGGGAGTAACCGAGCGAGAAGTGAATGGCCTTGCCCTTCACTTCCGCGCGGAAACCGACGCCACGGATGTCCAGACGCCTCTCGAAGCCTGCGGACACGCCCTTCGCCGCGTTGGCGAGGATGGTCCGCGTCAGGCCGTGCAGGCTGCGGGCCTCACGCGAGTCATCCTCGCGCTGCACCGTCACCTGGCCGTCCTTGACCTCCACCTTCACCTTGGCGGGGAGCTTGACGGACAGCTTGCCCTTGGGGCCTTCGAAGTTGACCTGCTGGTTGGCGACATTGACCTTCGTCTTGTCACCAAGCTTGATCGCCAGTTTTCCAATCCGACTCATGATTGCCTCGTGCTGTCGTCGCCCGGGGCGCGCTCCTCGCGGGGCGCTTCACCCAGGCTCCTGGCTAGTAGACCGTGCAGAGCAGCTCGCCGCCGACCTTCTGCTTCCGGGCCTCGGTGTCCACCAGGATGCCGCGCGAGGTGGAGAGGATGGAGATGCCCATGCCGCCGAGCACCGGCTGGATGTCGCGCACCGCGACGTAACGACGCAGGCCGGGCTTCGACACGCGGCGAATGCCGGTGATGGCCGGGCTGCGGTCCGGGCCGTACTTCAGCTGGACGGTGATCTCGTTCTGGGGCGCGACCTCGTGGATGGCGAAATCCCCGATGTAGCCCTCGTCCTTGAGGACCTTGACGATCTCCACCTTGAGCTTCGAGTGGGGGATGACGACCTTGTCGTGCCGCGCACGCGAGGCGTTGCGCAGGCGGGTCAGCATGTCGCCGACGGGATCATTGACCGGCATGAAGCACCTTCAAGCAAAGCAGCGGTCCCCATGGGACACACCGCGTTCGCGGCCACCGCGCCTGCCGGGCCCATCCCGGGGGTTCGCGACGACCGCTACTTCTTTCTACTTCAACCGGGTACCGCCCTGCCCTCTTCAGGACAGGGACGGGGCTCCGGGTCCAACGCCTACCAGGACGACTTGGTGACGCCGGTAATCTCACCACGCAGGGCGCGGTGACGCAGGCAGATACGGCACATCTTGAACTTGCGCAGGAAGGCGCGAGGACGACCGCAGAGACCGCAGCGGTTGTACTGACGCACGGGGAACTTCAGCTTGCGCTTTGCCTGGGCAATCTTGGAGAGCTTGGCCATGATCGATGGGAGTCCTGGGCTCGGTTACTGACGGAACGGCATGCCGAAGTGACGCATCAGCGCGAGGCCCTGCTCGTCGTTCCGGGCGGTGGTGACGAAGCTGATGTTGAGCCCCTTCACCTTTTCGATCTGATCGTAGTTGATTTCCGGGAAGATGATCTGCTCACGCACGCCGAGCGTGTAGTTGCCCTTCCCGTCAAAGGCCTTGGGGGACACGCCCTTGAAGTCACGCACGCGAGGCAGCGCGACGGTGATGAGGCGGTCCATGAACTCGAACATGCGGTCGCCGCGCAGCGTGACAGCGGCACCGATGGCCTGGCCCTGGCGCAGCTTGAAGTTCGCGATGGACTTGCGCGCGCGAGTCACGACCGGCTTCTGACCGGTGATGGCAGCCAGCTGGTCCACCGCCGACTCCAGGATCTTGTTGTTGGCGAGCGCCTCGCCCAGACCCATGTTGACGACGATCTTCTCCAGCCGCGGCACTTCCATGGGGTTTCCGAGCCCCAGTTCCTTCATCAGCGCAGGAACGCCTTCCGCGCGGAAGCGGTCCTTGAGGCGCGCCGAGCGGGCCTTCAGGCCCTCCTCGATGTTCGCGGCGAAGCCAACCTTCTTGGCTTCTTCTTTGCCGCGCTTCTTGCTCTTCTTTTCCTTCGAGTCGGCCTTCTTCTCGTCAGCCATCTTTCATTCCCCTGCTTCGGGGCGCCGTCATGGACCCAGCGCGTCCGATCAGTCCTGCGTCTAGAACGTGGAAACACCCGGAGAACTCAACCATTTCAGCTCTCTGGACGTGCACGCCCGCTTGCCCCACCACGGGGTGGGGCAAGGGGCGCGCATACATGCCCGAACACCGACCCCTAGTCAATCAGGGCGTCACACTGCTTGCAGAACCGCTTGGAGGTCTCCCCCTCCTTGCGGATGCCGACGCGGGTCGGCTTGTCACACTTGGCGCAGACCACCTGGACGTTCGAGAGCGCGATGGTGCCCGGCTTCTCGATGATGCCGCCCTCGGGGCTCTGCGGCGTCTTGCGCATGTGGCGCTTGACCAGGCGCAGGCCCTCGACCGTCACGCGGCCCGCCTCCCGGTCAACCTTCAGCACCTTGCCGCGCTTGGTCGCCGGCGTCTTCTCCGAGCGCTCAGACCCGGAGATGACCTGGATGGTGTCACCGACTTTCAGCTTCTGCATGGCTTCCTCACTCTGGCTGTTCGCCGTCAGGCCTGCGTCCTCTTAGAGGACCTCGGGCGCCAGCGAGATGATCTTCATGAACTTGCGGGCACGCAGCTCACGGGCGACCGGCCCAAAGATGCGCGTCCCGATGGGCTCCAGGTCCTTGTTGATGAGGACCGCCGAGTTGCCGTCGAACTTGATGTAGCTGCCATCCGCACGACCCACCTCGCGACGGGTGCGGACGATGACGGCCTTGGCCACGTCACCCTTCTTCACCTTGGAGTTGGGCAGGGCCTCGCGGATCGACACGACGATGACGTCGCCGATGGAGGCGTACTTGCGCTTGGAGCCGCCGAGAACCTTGATGCAAAACACCTTCTTGGCGCCCGAGTTGTCGGCCACATCGAGCACACTCTGCATCTGAATCATGTGAAGTCTCCTCTTGCTCGAACCCGTCCACGCGCTTCATGGCGCACGGACGCGGTGTGACCTACCTAGACGTTCTTGCTCTTCTCCAACACCTCGACCACGCGCCAACGCTTGTCCTTCGAAGCGGGCTTGGTCTCGGCGATGCGCACCCGGTCACCCTCGTTGATGGTGACCTTCTTCGGGTAGTCGTGATCCTCGACGTGCGCCTTGTACTTCTCGCGCAGGCTCATGATCTTCCCGTACTTCGGGTGGGGAGCACGACGCTGGACGGTGACGACCACCGTCTTCTGCATCTTGTTGGAGGTGACGATGCCCACGCGGGTCTTGGGACGACCCCGGGTGGAGGTCTCGGCAGCGGGCGTTTCGGTCGCTTCAGCCATGTTGGTTCTCACTGTCTGTCATGCACCCGGACCCTCTGCCCGGATGGCCACGGACACCCGGGTGAGCCCGGATGCCCGCGGATGCACTGCTACTACTACCCCGCCTTCGCGGCCCGGGCCTTTTCGCCCAGGACGGTGAGGATGCGGGCCAGATCACGGCGGTGCTGCACGCCCTCAGCGGGGCTGTCCAGCGAGCCGGTCCGACGCTTGAGCCGATCCTGGACCAGCGTATCGCGCAGTTCCTTCGCGCGGTTCTGCAGGTCGTCCGTCGACAGTTCCTTCAGTTCCTTCGCAGTCGCCATCTTGGTCTCCTCGGCGCGGGATGCGGGCGCCCTCCCCTGTCACCAGGTGGAGCGCCCGTCCCGGCGGTGCGTGACTACAGCGAGAGCTCGCTGCGGCGCACGATCTTGGTGAGCACCGGCAGCTTCGCCTGCGCCAGCTTCAGCGCACCGGTGGCGATCTCCTGCGTCATGCCCTCCATCTCATAGAGCACGCGTCCCGGCTTGACGACCGCGACGTAGTACTCCACGCCGCCCTTACCGGTACCCATACGGGTTTCGGCGGGCTTCTTCGTGATGGGCTTGTCCGGGAAGATCCGGATCCAGATCTTGCCGCCGCGCTTCACGTGGCGGGTCATCGCGATACGGGCCGCCTCGATCTGGCGCGAGGTGATCCAGCCCGGCTGGAGGCTCACCAGGCCGAACTCACCGTAGGTGAGGTCGCTGCCGCGGTGGGCCGAGCCGAACATGCGGCCCTTCTGCATCTTGCGGTATTTGGTTCGAGCAGGCTGAAGCATGGTCGATGTCCTTCGTGCCTTCCGTGCAGGGCGGGCTTCTTAGGGCCCGCCCCACAGGGGCGTCTTACCGGTTGGTGGGCATGGGGGCCTGGCCGCCCTTGCCGGGGAGGACCTCGCCCTTGCAGATCCAGACCTTGCAGCCAATCTTGCCGTAGGTCGTCTTGGCCTCGGCGAAGCCGAAGTCGATGTCCGCGCGGAGGGTGTGCAGGGGCACGCGGCCCTCGCGGTACCACTCGTAGCGGGCCATCTCGGCACCACCCAGGCGGCCCGAGCAGGCCACGCGGATGCCCTTGGCCCCGAACTTCATCGCGGTCTGCAGCGCCTTCTTCATGGCGCGGCGGAAGGCGATACGGCGCTCGAGCTGCGTGGCGATGTTCTCCGCCACGAGCTGCGCGTCGGTCTCGGCCTTGCGGACCTCGACGATGTTCAGGAAGACCTCGTTCTTGGTGAACTGCTGGAGGTCCTTCTTGACGGTCTCGATGCCAGCGCCACGCTTGCCGATGACGATGCCCGGACGCGCGGTGTGGACGTTGACCTTCACCTTGTTGGCGGCGCGCTCAATCTCCACCTTCGACACGCCCGCGTGGTTCAGCGACTTCTTGACGAACTCGCGGATGCGGATGTCTTCGTGGAGCCACTGAGCGTAGTTCTTGTGCTCAAACCACTTGGAGTCCCAGGTCTTGATGACGCCGAGCCGGAACCCAATCGGATGTACTTTCTGTCCCAAACTGAATCTCCTTGGTGCGTCCGGGCAGGGCCCGACGGGTCCTACTTCTTGGCCTCAGCCAGCACGACGTGGACGTGGGCAGACTTCTTCTGAATGGGCGTCGCGCGCCCCATGGCGCGCGGCATGAACCGGCGCTGGGTGGCGGCCTGATCCACGGAGATGGTCTTGACGTAGAGGGTATCCACGTCGACCTGGCCCTTGGACAGGTCCGTCGCGTTGGCGACGGCGCTCTTGATGAGCTTCTCCACCGGCCGCGCAGCAGCGCGCGGGGTGAACTTCAGGATGTTCAGGGCAGCCTCGACAGGCTTGCCCCGGATGAGCGCCGCGACGAGGGACAGCTTGCGCGGGCTCATGCGCAGGTGACGCAGATGTGCAGTCGACTCCATGGTCATCTCCTCAGGCTCTCAGGCGTAGGTACGGGCTACTTGCCCGGGGCCTTGGCGACCTTCTTCTCCGCCGAGTGCCCGCCGAAGGTGCGCGTAGGAGCGAACTCGCCGAGCTTGTGGCCCACCATGTTCTCCGTCACGAACACCGGAATGAACTTCTTGCCGTTGTGCACGGCGAAGGTGTGACCCACGAACTCAGGGAGAATCGTGGAGCGCCGGGACCAGGTCTTGACGACCGCCTTCTTGTTCGCCGCAATCATCCCCTCGATCTTCTTGAGGAGGTGATCGTCGACGAACGGACCCTTCTTGATCGAACGAGCCATGTTTCAAATCCTCTTACTGGCTGCGCGCGCCCTGGCGGCGGCCGCTCACGATGAACTTGTCGGTGCGCTTGTTGGTGCGCGTGGTGAGGCCCTTGGTCTTCTTGCCCCACGGAGACACCGGGTGCGGATTACCCTGGCCGGACTTACCCTCACCACCACCGTGCGGGTGGTCGACAGGGTTCATGGCCAAACCGCGGACGGTGGGCCGAATGCCCAGCCAGCGGCTCTTACCCGCCTTACCGATGCGAATGATTTCGTGCTCGATGTTGCCCACCTGGCCGACGGTGGCACGGCACTCGATGAGCACCTTGCGCACAGCACCGGAAGGCATGCGGACCTGAGCGTAACGGTCTTCCTTGGCCATCAACTGGCCGGAGGTGCCCGCGGAACGGATGACCTGGGCGCCACGGCCCGGCTTCAGCTCCACGTTGTGGATGACCGTACCCACCGGGATGTTCTGCAGCGGCAGGCTGTTGCCCGGCCGGATGTCGGCGGTGGAACCGGCGAACACGGTGTCGCCCACGGCCAAGCCCACGGGGGCCAGGATGTAGCGCTTGTCGCCGTCCGCGTAGTGCAGGAGGGCGATGTTGGCCGTGCGATTCGGGTCGTACTCGACCGCGACCACCTTGGCCGGCACGCCGTCCTTGTCACGACGCTTGAAGTCGATGGTGCGGTAGCGACGCTTGTGACCGCCACCCTGGTGACGACGGGTGATGTGGCCGTGAACGTTGCGGCCACCCGAACGCTTGAGAGGCTCGGTGAGGGCCTTCTCCGGCGAGTCCTTGGTGATGTCCGCGAAGTCGGACACCGTCATCAGACGGCGGGCGGCGCTTGTCGGCTTGTACTTCTTGATGCCCATGGTGTGTTCCTCTCAGGCGGATCTGTCGCCAGTGGCGTCAGACCGCTCCCCCTTCGAAGAGTTCGATCTTGTCACCTTCCTTGAGGGTGACGACCGCCTTCTTGAAGTTGGGGCGCTGGCCGATGCTCTTGCCCACCCGCTTCGTCTTGCCACGCACGATGTTGGTGCGAACAGCCTCCACCGTGACCTTGAACAGGGACTGGACCGCGCGGGACACGTCGTGCTTCGTGGCCTTGCGGTCCACGATGAACGAGTACTGGCGGAACTTCTCACGGGCCTTGTCCAGCTTCTCCGTGATGAGCGGGCCCTTGATGACGTCGTTCAGATTCATGACAGGGACCCCTCAAGCGCCTTCGCGGCGGCGGAAGTCAGGACGACGTGCGAGTGCTTGAGCACGGACTCGAGGTTGAGACCCTCGGGCGGCAGCACGTCGAACTTCGCCAGGTTGCGCACGCTGCGGTGCAGGTTCGTGTTGCCGCGCTCGTCGATGATCAGCGCGTTCTGGAGCTTCAGGCGGCGGGTGAGCACCTCGAAGGCCTGCTTCGACTTCGGGGCGTCCAGCTTGAAGCCGTCCAGGATGATGAGCTGCTTCTCCCGGGCGCGCAGGGACAGCACGGCGCGCAGGGCACCGCGGCGGACCTTGCGGGGAGGCCGATAGAAGTAGTCACGGGCCTTGGGAGCCATCGCCTTGCCGCCGCCCACCCAGTGGGAAGCGCGGATGGAACCCTGGCGAGCACGGCCGGTGCCCTTCTGCTTCCAGGGCTTCTTGCCGCCGCCGCTGACGAGCGAGGTGTTCTTCACCCCGACCGTGCCGCGGCGCCGGTTGATCTGCTGCATCTTCGCCACCTCATAGAACAGGTGGGTGTTCGGCTCGGCGCCGAAGATCTCGTCGGAGAGCTCGATCTCCGACACCTTCTTCAAATCCAGGTCGACTACGTCAAACTTCGCCATGGCACTTTCCTCGGGGGTCAGAGTGAAACCACTCCGACGCCATCCCGCTTCCTAGGACTTGATCTCGACGTCAACGCCGGCAGACAGATCCAGCTTCATCAGCGCGTCCAGCGTCTGCTGGGTCGGCTCGAGGATATCGAGCAGGCGCTTGTGCGTGCGGATCTCAAACTGCTCGCGGCTCTTCTTGTCCACGTGCGGCGAACGCAACACGGTGAACTTGTTGATGCGCGTCGGCAGGGGGATCGGACCGGCCACCTTGGCGCCCGTGCGCTTGGCCGTCTCGACGATCTCCCCAGCACTCTGGTCCAGGAGCTTCGAGTCGTACGCCTTCAGCCGGATGCGGATCTTCTGTGTCGCCATTCGCAAGAACCTCTTTGAACGACCTCTGGGAACCGTGAGGCGGTACGCCCGTCAACGCCTGGATTTCAGAGAACCGTTTCTTCGGAACGAAGGGGCGCGGTGTGTACCACCACACCCCATGGGTTGCAACTGGATTTCCACCGGCTCCCCGGAACCGCCCACAAGGGGCCTTCCGGAGAGCTGGTGGGCTGAATACTACGCGATGATTTCCGCCACAACGCCCGCGCCCACCGTGCGGCCGCCTTCACGAACAGCGAACCGGAGCTCCTTCTCCATCGCGACCGGGGTGATGAGCTCCACCTCGATGGCGATGTTGTCGCCCGGCATGACCATCTCGACGTTGTCCGGCAGCTTCACCGTGCCCGTCACGTCCGTGGTGC
>NZ_RAWR01000216.1:0-17839 GCF_003986945.1 Corallococcus sp. AB018
ATCCCGGAGCGTTTCGACGGGGTGGGCCGGCACTTCCTGGCGGTGGACGTGGATCCGTCGGCGGGGGTGCGAGAGGTGGGGCTGGTGCGGGTGGATTGATCAGCGCCAGCGCCCTTGGGGCCTTGACGGTGGCTGCGGGGCCGACTTTCCGGCCGGTTAGAAGACCCCCTTGAAAGGGCACTGAACATCTGGGCAGATAGGCGGCGTTCAACGACGCCTTGTGAGGAGGCCTGTCCATGTTCGAAACCCCCGAGAACGATTCCATCTCCCCCGCGCTGCGCGCGCTGCTCGAGCTGTTCGCCACGGACCTGGCGGACGTGAAGTTCCCGGACGTGGACACCGCGGTGCTGGGAGAGTCCGCGGCCCACGTGCGTGAGAAGGCGGAAGCAGTGGCCCGAGCGCAGGCGGCGCTGGACGCGGCGAGGCACGCCCTGAACGAGAGCCAGGAGTCGCTGCTCCAGAAGGGTCAGCGCGCGTTGGCGTACGCGAAGGTGTTCGCGGAGGACGATGGAGAGCTGGGAGCGAAGCTGGAGGCCATCCACCTGCCGCGTCCGGTGCGCAAGGCGGGCCAGGCCCAGATGGAGCCGGTGGGCGCTGCGCCGGGCAACGACGACAACGCCCCGCGCCGCCGCGGCCGTCCCCCCAAGCTGCGCCCGGTGGCCAACCTCTTCACGGACGGCAACGGCCCGGACGGCGCCCAGGACGAGGCTGTCGCAACGCTTCAGTCGTAGCCGGTCCCCTGGCCTCCGGCCCGGCGCTCCTGCGAGGGAGTGTCGGGCCGTGTTGTTTTCGGAGGGGTGCTGAACTGGGGCGGAGCCTCGAAGTTGAAGTAAGGAGGCTGGCATGATGCCGAAGCCGGAGGCCCAGGATGCTTGAGCGGTTGGAGATGGAGGGCGTGGGCCCCAGTCCGCGCCTCTCGTTCGAGTTCGCTCCGCGCCTCAACTTGCTGACCGGCGACAACGGTCTGGGCAAGACGTTCGTCCTGGAACTCGCTTGGTGGGCGCTGACGCGGAATTGGGATGATGTTCCTGCGCTGCCAAGACCTGACCGGAACGTCGTACCCAGCGTCCAGGCCGTCATTCAAACGTGGGGGGGCCGCAAAAGCATCAAGCGTGATGTGGTGCTTGTGCCGGGGCAGTCACCATCGACGTTCATGCCTCCCAGGAACGGATTGACCGTCTACGCTCGCGTCGACGGCAGCTTTTCCGTCTGGGATCGGATTCGGAACAATCGAAAGGTCGGCTACTTCAGGGTCCCTGCACAGCCTGCTTTCGATTTCACGCCTGACGAGCTCTGGAACCGCTTGGAACGGGACGGGCGTACGCTCTGTAACGGGCTCATCCAGGACTGGGTGGCGTGGCAGATCAAGGACGCGGAGCCGTTTCACCGCCTGAAGAGGGTCCTGGAAACGCTTTCACCCGGAACTCACGAGCCTCTGATTCCAGGCGAGCCTACGCGTATCAGCATCGATGAGGTCCGGGACATCCCGACCCTTCAGATGCCCTACGGACTGGTTCCCCTCACGCATGTTTCAGCGGCGGTTAAGCGCATCGTAGGACTGGCCTATCTACTGGTCTGGTCGTGGGAGGAACATGTGCGTGCCGCAGAGCTCAGCCGAGAGCCTGTGACGGACCACATCGTGCTGCTTGTCGACGAGTTGGAGTCCCATCTCCATCCCCGCTGGCAGCGACTCATTCTTCCCTCGCTGCTCGAAGTCGTCCGGGCCCTTCGAGAGGACGTGAAGGTTCAGGTGATTGCCGTGACGCATTCACCTCTGGTCCTGGCCTCGGCGGAGCCCGTGTTCGATGAAGCGCAGGATGCGCTCTTCATGTTCGACCTGGTGGACAGGGAAGTGAAGGCCACGAAGGCGGAGTGGCGTCCGCGTGGTGACGCCAATGCGTGGCTCACGTCCGAAGTCTTCGACCTGAAGGAACCGCGCTCCGTGGAGGCCGAGCAGGCCATCACTGCGGCGAAGGCCGCGCTCAAGGACCCGAACCTCCCCATCGAAGAGGTCCGCCGCATCCACAACGAGCTCTACCGGGTGCTCCGGGACACGGACCCGTTCTGGCCCCGGTGGCTTGCGCGCGCGGAGGCCGCGGGCATCGACCCATGATCCACGTCGACCCGCAGCCAGAGCCCGCGGACTTCGATGCCCGGGTTCGTCAGAAGGGGCAGGAGGACCTCCTGGGCACGGACGAACTTCGTCCCCACTGGAGACATTGCAGCCCCCAGCTCTGGAAATCCTATCGGGGCATCTGCGCCTATTCGTGCCTGTACATCCCACGAGGGACTGGAGCCCTCACTGTGGACCATCTGCTGCCCAAGTCGAAGCAGCGTGCGCTGGCCTACGAGTGGAGCAACTACCGGCTGGCATGCAACAGGATGAACGCGCGCAAGAACGCCTTCGAGGACGTGCTCGACCCCTTCGAGGTGCAGGACGGCTGGTTCGCGCTGGAACTCTCCACATTGCAGGTCATCCCTGGCGCAGGGCTATCCGCTTCAATGCAGCAGCGGGTCCAGGACACCATCGACCGGCTGGACCTCAACGACGAAGAGTTTCTCGAGGCCAGGACGAGTTGGTACGACGAGTATCGCCAGGGGGCGTTCAACTTCGACTTCCTGCGAAGGCACTTCCCCTTCCTCGCCAAGGAACTCGTCCGACAGGGACTGGTCCAGCCGCAATAAAGAAGACCGCGTGCCCCCGTACGGCGTTCCGGGAGCACGCGGTCCATGTTCACCGAAGGGCTAGTTCTTCGGGAACGAGGTCCAGCCGGCCAGCCAGTTGGTGGTGCCCACCGCGCCGACGAAGCGCGCGCTGGTGTCGAAGCCCGCGCCCGGCGTGGCCGCGTTGTCCGGGTTCAGCGCCGGAGAGGCCGTCGCCGGGGTGAAGTTCGGGGCGTCCAGGTTCATCGCAGCCGTCAGCTGCGGATCCAGGACCTTGTTGCTCAGGCCCGAGGCCAGCACCTTCTCCGCCTCCACGAACTTGCTCACGTCCGGGTCCGTCACCGCGCCCGACGCGTCCTTCTTCGGGTTCGGCGCGTTCGGGATGGAGACCGTGTCGCCCTTGTTGGACCAGAAGAACGTGTTCTGGATGGAGAGCTCCGGAGTGGCCGCGTTCCACAGCGCCGCGGAGGCCGTGCCGTCCACGTCGACCGCCGTGTCCGCGAAGTTCGCCACGATGACGTTGCGCAGCAGGCCGCCCGCGCCCGTGTTGAACACCAGGCCCTCCTGCGCCGGCGTCGTGCCCGCCGCACGGCCAGAGCCGATGAACGTCGCGTTCCAGATCTCCGGCACCGTGTGCGGCTGCGCGCCGTTGTCGTTCTTGTTGCCGGACGCCTCGATGCCGCGGTTGCCCACGACCGCGTTCTGCTGCACCACCAGGAACTGCACCTTGCCGCGCCAGCCCAGGTCGTAGTCCAGGCCGTCGTCGTCCGGCTGGCTGATGACGATGTGCTTCAGGCCCGCCGTGCCACCGAACATCTCCACGCCGTCGTCGGCGCCCTTGTGCACCTGCACGTAGTCGATGTCCGTCGCGCTGCCGCACGCGCCCGTCGTCAGGCCGTTGAGCTCGTTGTCCTCGGCCAGCTCGTAGCCCGCGAACTCGATGCGCGCGTACTTCAGCTTGCCGCAGTCGTGCGCGTCGTCCTGACCGCCGTACTTGGTACGGGTGTCACCGCTGGTGGCGAAGAAACCCTCGATGGTGTTCTCGCCGCCGGCCACGTTGATCTTCGCCTTGCCCAGCAGCACCACGCCGCCCCAGTCACCGGCCGCGCGCGTGCCCACCGCCTGCGAGCTGGTGAAGACGATGGGCTTCTCCGCCGTGCCCACCGCGTTGATCTTCGCTTCACGCGTGATGACCAGCGCGCTGCCCGTGTCGCCCTTGACGGTGACGCCCGGCTCGATGGTGAGCGTGCCGCTCTCCACGAACACGTAGTCCTTCAGGGTGTACGTCGTGCCGGCCTTCCACGTCGTGTCGCCCTTGATGCTGCCCTTCACGTCCTGCTCGGTGGCCTGCGGATCACCACCGCCGTCCGGGGTGTTGTTGGGCTCGTCGTCGCCGCAGCCAGAGAGCAGCGCGATGCTGGACAGGGTGAGGACGGAGGCAAAGAGGCTCTTCATGTTGGATACGTCCTTTCAGGGGAATGGGAGCAACTACAGGGCCCAGCCGAGCGACGCGGTGAACGCCACGCCGGGCTTGTACGTCTGCACCGTCACGTCCCCCTGGCGGAGGGTGACGGATGCGTTGAGGAGGTTCGCGGCGGTCAGCTTCAGCTGCGTCGCGCCGAGCTTCTGGGTGAGGCTGATGTCCACGCGGTGGAAGGGCCGCTCGTACACATCCGGCAGGCCCTGCACGCCGACCTCGCTGATGCGCTGGCCGTACACGTTGTAGAGCACCGCCACTTCGGTGCCGCTCTCCGGCCGCTCGTAGCCCACGTTCACGTTGACCACGTAGGGGGACTGACCCTGGAGCGGACGGTCCTTGTTCGTCTGCGCGCCCAGTGCGGAGTCACCCAGGTCCACCTGCGACTGGATGAGCGTGAGGTTCGCGCCCACGCGGACCGGACGCAGCGAGGGGCTGAAGCGCGCCAGCGACGTGCGCGCCTCCAGCTCCACGCCGTAGCTGTCCGCGCCCGCGGCGTTCTCGAAGCCCAGGTCGCCCGAGTCCGGGTTGCGGATGACGCGCTCGATGGGGTTCTGGAAGCGCTTGTAGAAGGCGCTCGCGGCCAGCACGTCGTTCTCGCCCACGAACCACTCGGCGCGGAGGTCCACGTTGTGGATGCGCGTCTCCAGCAGGTCGGGGTTGCCGGACACGTTCCGGCGGCGCACGAAGTCGAAGAAGATGAAGGGCGCCAGCTCGCGGAAGGTGGGCCGCGCCAGTGTGTAGCTGTAGCCCGCGCGCAGGTTCACTTCCGGCGACAGCGCGTAGGTCGCGTTGAGCGACGGCAGCACGTCCAGGTAGTTCTGGTCCGCGCCGCCGGAGTCGCTCTCCACGCCGGTGAAGGGGTCCTTGAGCGTCAGCTGCTGGTTTGACGCCTCCAGGCGCACGCCGCCCACCAGGCGCAGCGGATCCACGGGCTTGTAGTCCGCGGACACGTAGCCGGCGTAGACGCCCAGGAAGGCGTTGTAGGCGTCATCCGCGCGCGTCGTCTCACGCACGGTGATGGAGGTGCCCACGTTGTCCGGCGAGAAGAGCTGCTCGGGGGACTGGGTGCGGTCCACCGGCTCCTCGGTGAGCAGGTAGCGGAAGCGGCGCGCGTTGAAGTCGCGGAAGGACACCTGGGTGAGACCGCCCACCTTCAGACGGAAGTCGGAGGTGAAGGGCAGGGTGAGGTTGAGGCTGCCGCCGGTGGACGTCTCGCCCAGCTCCGCGAAGAAGCGCTCGCCGCTGTTGGGCTGGTTGGGGAAGGACAGCTGCGCGTCCGGGTTGTTGAGGGCGGCGCTGTAGAGCGTGTCGCGCGTGTCCGGCTCGTCGCGGTCCACGCGGGAGATGTTGGCCTGCCAGTCCACCTCGGAGTCGCCCAGCAGCCCCAGGCGGTGGAAGCCGCGCAGCTGCGTGAAGGACAGCGCGCGGGTGATGAACTGGAGGCGGGTGCTGGCGTAGGTGTCACCGCGCACGTTGTTGTTGCCGTTGGCGGTGTACGTGCGCGTGTCGGTGCCGCGCGTGTAGAGGCTGAAGAGGGTCAGCTCGTTGTCGCGGTCGAACTGGTAGCCCAGGCTGGCCAGGCCGCTGAGGTTCGCGGTGGAGAAGCCCTGCGTGGTGCGGGCCACGTCCTGGGAGATGAGGCTGCCGGACTCGTCGCGGGCGGCGCGGGCGAAGTCACCCGTCTGCACGCCGTCTCGGTGGCCGTAGTTGACGGTGGCCAGGTAGCCCAGGCGCTGGTTGCCGAAGCGCAGCGTGTCACCCAGGGACGCGCCCAGGCCCATGTTGGGGACGGCGCGCGTGGTGCGGCGCTCCCAGACGTTGGTGAAGCTCTCCCACTGGCCCTCCAGTTGCTGCGCTGACTCGCCGCCCGCGCCCAGGCGGTGGTCGCGGGGGAGCGCGTCCGGCAGGGCGCGGTCGGAGGAGGCGAAGCCCAGCGTCTCGCCGAAGCCGCCCTGTGCCTGCGAGTTGCGCTCGCGGAAGGTGGTGACGGTGTCACCGCCCAGGGTGAGGCGCGGCTTGAACTCGAACTGGGAGGGGTAGGTGTTGGTCTCGATGAGCAGCGTGCCGCCGCCGAAGGTGCCCGGCAGGTCCGACGTGTAGCTCTTCACCACGTTGAGGTTGGCCAGCAGGCTGGTGGGGAACAGGTCCAGCGGCACGCTGGGCTCGTCCGGCTCCGGGCTGGGCAGCAGCGCGCCGTTGAGGAGCGTGGTGGCGTAGCGGCCACCCAGGCCGCGCAGCAGCACGTAGCGACCGTCCACCACCGTGGCGCTGACCACGCGCTTCACGGCGTCACCGGCGCTGGAGTCCGGCGTGCGAGCAATCTCCTGCGCGCTGATGGCGTCGGAGACGGCGGCGGCCTTCTTGCGGTCCTGGAGCAGGGCGCCTTCCGCGCGGCGGTCGGAGCGGGCCTCGACGACGACCTCCTGCACCGCGCCCACGTCCGCGCTGAGCGCGACGTCCAGCTTCGTGGCCTTGCCCTTCGTGACGATGACGCCCGTGATTCGGCGGCCCTGGTACACGTCGTAGAAGGCGCGCAGGTCGTACTTGCCCGGCGGCAGCGCGAGCCGGTAGTTGCCGTCCAGGTCCGTGAGGGCCTGCTTGTCGGCGCCCGTCACGACCTTCACGGTGGCTTCGATGAGGCCTTCACCGTTGGCCTCGTCCGTCAGCCGGCCGTAGATGCCGGTGAAGCCCGGGGGCGGCGCGGCGGACTCGGCCAGGGCCTCATCGCCCATGGAGGCCTCGTCGGAAGCCGTGGCCTCGTCGGAGGTTGCTGCGCCATCCGACGGCGTCTCGGACTGAGCGGCGGCCGGAGCGGAAGGATCCGCGGGCTGCGAGGCCTGCGCGGGAGCGCTTCCCGGCTGCGAGGCCTGCGTGGGCGCGTTTCCCGGCTGCGCGGCCTGCGACGGATCCACGTTGCCCGGCTGCGCGGCCTGCGACGGATCCACGTTGCCAGGCTGCGCGGCCTGCGACGGATCCACGTTGCCCGGCTGCGCGGGAAGCGGGTTCGCGGCGCTGCCAGGCTGCGTGCCCAGGGACGGCGCGGGGCTGGTGGGCAGCGCTCGGTCTGGCTGCGACGGGGCGGAAGGGGCGGGCGTGGTGCCCGGCGGAGGGGGAAGCTCTCCGGCCGGCTGCTGGCCCGGGGAGGCGGAGGGCGAAGGCGCGGCGGGCGCGGAGGACTCCGCGCCGGGCGCCTGCGCGAAGGCAGGCAGGGTGATGAGCACGAGTGACGCCACGCAGGCGCGCACGAAGCTTGTACGAGACAACACGGCTCTCCTTGCCGACAGCGACGCGCACTCAACGCGACGCCCGTGGCATTGGGATGAAGGGTTTGTGACGTCTGTGGCGGTGGCGGGAAAACTCGGCGTCACGAACCGCGCGCGGCTTCACGAGCCGCGCGCGGGGCGCCTGGAGTCAGTCCGCCAGTCGTTCCGGCAGCACGGCGACGGTGATGTTCCCACCCCGCGCCAGGTCCAGCACTTCCATCGCACTTCCGTACGGCACCGCGTCGCTCGCGTCGAAGAAGACAATCTTGTCCGCGCGCGCGTTCAACATGCGCTGCAGGCGGACCACCACCTGGTCGCGCGGAACCTCTTCGTGGTTGATGCGCAGCGTGCCGGCCTTGTCCACCGTGAGCACCACCGGCGGCTTCGCGTCCGGAGGAGGAGGCGTGGTGTCCTCCTTCTTGTCCGGCTTCGCGGGCACGTTCATCCACAGGTTCTTGGTCATCAGCGGCGTGACGACCATGAAGATGATGAGGAGGACGAGCACCACGTCCACCAGGGGCGTCACGTTCATCGTGGGGCGGACGCTGCCGCCCTTGTTGCCACCGACGTCGAAAGCCATGGCGCGTGCCTCCCCTTCAGTTCTTCTTCCGGTCGATGACCTGGAGACTGATGCCCGGGAACCCGATGTCCTGCATCGCCTTGAACACGCCGCGCACCTGCGCGTACGCCACGCCCCGGTCCGCCTTGAGCACCACGGGCGCGTCCGGCTTCGCCTGGTGCAGCGCCTTGAGCTCCACCACCAGCGCGTCCCGGGTCAGCTGCTTGCGGTCCAGGTAGAACGACCCGTTGGACGCCAGGCTCACCGTGGTGGGCTCCAGGTTCTTGTTCTCTGGATCCGGGTTCATCGCCGCGGGCAGCTCCACCGCGGCGCCGGCCTCCAGCTGCGGCGTGACGACCATGAAGATGATCAGGAGGACGAGCACCACGTCCACCAGCGGCGTCACGTTCATCTCCGGCGTGAGGCTGCTCTTACGCGTGGCCGACATCGCCCGCCTCGGTCCGCGTGGAGACGACGTCGGAGCCCGTCGCGTGCGAGCCGCCGTGGGCCGCCACCGCGCGCTTGTCGCCGGACATGTCCTCCAGGTGGTCCATGAACTCGCTGCGGGCCTGCTCCAGGGAGAGCAGCAGCGCGTCCGCGCGGGTGGACAGGAAGTTGAACATCAGCACCGCGGGGATGGCGACCAGCAGGCCCAGCGCCGTGACGACGAGCGCCTCGGCGATACCGGCGGACACCGCGCCCAGGCCACCGGAGCCCTCCTTCGCGATACCGGCGAAGGCCTCGATGATGCCCACCACCGTGCCGAGCAGACCGACGAACGGCGCCACCGAACCCACCGTGGCCAGCACCGACATGCCCCGGCGCACGTCCGCGGTGATGCGCTCGTTGATGCGCACCAGGTCGCGCCGCGTGAGCTCCACCGGGCCCAGCTTCCCGGCGGGAGCGCGGGACCTGGCGAGGAACGTCTTCATGCCACCGCCCAGCATCATCGCCAGGTGGCTGCTCTTGCTGCCGTCCGCTTCCTTCACCAGCGCGTCGTGCTGCTGCTGCGCGAGCAGCGGACCGGCGCGGCCCGCGAACTGGCGGGACGCGGCGCGCGAGCGGAAGAAGACGAACAGGCGCTCGAAGAACACCGCCAGCGACGCGACCGCGAAGGCGATCAGCGTCCAGGCGATGCCCAGGGCGAAGACGCCCATGTGCGCGTAGATTTCCTTGAGATTGAAGTTCATGGCTGTGGCTTTCCGAAGGGGGAGGAAGGCGTCAGGACTTGAGGCGGAACGGGACCTTGAAGATGCGGAAGACGGCGGTCGGCTGACCGGACACGACGGCGGGCTTGAAGCGCCACGTGCGCGCGGCGGCCAGCGCGGCGCTGGCGAAGGGCTCATCGCCGCGCATCACCTTGAGGCCGGTGACGCGGCCGTCGACCTCGACGACGCCCTTGAGGATGACCATCCCCTCCAGCCCCTTGGAGCGGGCGTCGGCGGGGTACTCGGGGATGAGGTTCGAGGCCAGCGGCTCCGGCGGCGTCCCCGCCTCCGGGAGGTTGATGGGCTGCGCGCGGCCACCACCGATGGCCATGCCCTCGCCGCTGCCGGTGCCACCCACCACACCGCCAGGGACGAGCGTGCCCGTGCCACCGACGGCCATGGGCGCCGCTGCGACGACCTCCTTCTCAGCCTCGGGCGGCTTGTCGAGCGGCACCGCGTCCGGGGCCTTCAGCGGCGCGGGAGCGACGGTGGGCATCGCCGCGGGCGGAGGAGCGGCCTTGGCGACAGGCGGCGCGGCGCGAGGAGGAGGCTTCGCGACGGGCGGAGGCGGGGGCGGCTTTACCTCCACGACGGGCGGAGGCGGAGGCGGACGGAAGACGACGTCCACCTTCTTCTCCTTGATGACTTCCTTCACCGTGTTGGCCGCGGTCATCGCCGCCACGGCGATGAGTCCGAAGACGGCGACCGACGCGGTGGTGGAGAGCGCGAACCGCCGGGCGGCGGGGGCGCTGGAAGCGCTGTCGAACGTTTCGAACATGACGGGGACGCATATAGCGACACCGTGTGTCACGAAGGTTCAGGCTCCGTGACACTTTGCCCCCGGCCTTGTTTCGATTGGGTCACGAACCGCGAGCGTTCAAAAATCCGCGCGGCAGGTGAGTCACGGTCTTGTCGGAAATCACCGCCGTGGGCGTTCCGTGACGCCGCGTCTGCCACAACAGCGCGATCAGTAGCGCGGAGTACGCCACCGCGAACGGCCGGAAGAGCAACACGTGCCGGGCCCACTCCGCGCCCAACACCGTGTCGGAAACGACCATGCCGATGAGGGCCACTCCGGCCACGCACGCCTGCCCCAGGCGTGAGCGTCCCTCCAGCGCCGCGCGGATCACCGGCCACGCGAGCAGGTAGTTCGCGCGCCACGCCAACGGTGACAAAAGCGTTACGCCCAGGCAGCAGAACGCGAGCAGCTCCACCGGACCGGGCCGCGCCCACACGAGCGCGCCGATGAACAGCCCCATCGCCACGACCTGCGCCGCGGTCATCGCACCCGCGGGAGGCAGCGACTCCGGGGGCAGCACCAGTGACAGCAGCAGCGTGGGCAGGCCCTGTGGGTTGTGGCCCAGCGCCCACGGCGGCGTGGTGCGCGCCAGGATCTCCGTCCAGTCACGCATCTGTGACAGCGTGCCCGTCCAGCCGTAGCGGCCCAGCGTGGGCAGCACCAGCAGGACGCCGAAGAGGGCGGTGGTCCCCACCACGCGCCAGTGACGGCGCGCCAGGAAGAACAACCCCAGCAGCGCGGCCGGAGGCTTGAGCAGGCACGCCACGGCGAAGGCCGCGCCGGGGCCCCACGTGCGGCCCCGCTCGGCACCCACGGCCGCGAGCACCAGCAGCCACAGCAGCACGACGTCCACCTGGCCGTAGAAGATTTCGAAGGAGAACGCGGGCAGCAGCGCGGCGGTGGCGAGCACCGGAGCCCACGGCCACGGCGTCGCCTCTCCATCCCTGGGCACCGCGCGACGCGTGAGCACGGACACGGCGCCGAGCGCGAGCACGGAGCCCAGGTTCCACAGCGCCACGGCCGCGCGCGGCGGCACGGCGGTGAAGGGCAGGAACAGGGGCGCGGTGACGGGCGCGTACTTGAACGGCATGGTGCCGTCCTCGGCGCGGTAGAGGTCCGTGCCCTCGCGGAAGCGCTCCGCGGCGGTGAGGTAGACGCGGAAGTCCGCGCCGCGCCGGGGATGCTGCCCCACCGCCACGGCCGCCACGGCGAGCACCAGCAACAACGCCCACTCCACCTTCAGGGACGCGCGTTTGCGGGCGGGCTCAGCGGTGCTCATTCACGGACCGGGACACGGAGGGGCGCGCACCATTCCACGCGGGGGCGCCCCGCCGCAATCACAGGCCGTAGGCTTCCAGCAGCCGCAGCCACACCTCGCTCACGGTGGGGTACGACGGCACCGCGTGCCAGAGCGTGTCCAGCGGCACCTCGCCCGCGACGGCGATGGTGGCCGCGTGGATCATCTCGCCCACGCCCGGCCCGGTGAACGTGGCGCCCACGATGACCCGGCGCTGCTCGTCCACCACCAGCTTGGCCGTGCCCTTGAGGTCCTTGCCCATGACGGACGCACCGGCCACGTCGCCCAGCTCGTACTGCACGGTCTTCACCGGCACGCCTGCCTTGCGCGCCTGGTCCTCGGTGAGGCCCACGCTGCCCACCTGCGGGTGCGTGAAGATGACCTGAGGCGTGGCCTTCGCGTCCGCCCACGCCTTCGCGGGCTTGCCCAGCAGGACGTCGCCCAACAGCCGCGCCTGGTACTTGCCCATGTGCGTGAGCATGTTGCGGCCGTTCGCGTCGCCGCACGCGTACAGCCAGCCGCCGTCCACACCCGTGGCGCGGAGCTGATCATCTACCTCGATGGTCGCGCCGGGCTTGAGCCCCACCGTGTCCAGACCCATGTCGTCCGTGCGCGCGGTGCGGCCCATGGCGACGAGCAGCGCGTCCGCGCGCAGCGTGTCCCCGCCGGTCAGCGTGATGGTGTATTCGCCCTGGGCTCCGGAGCGCTGCACCTTGGTGGCCTGCGTCTCCAGCAACACGCGCACGCCGGAGTCGCGCAGCGCCTCGGCCACCTGCTCGCTGACGAAGGGTTCAAAGCGCTTGAGCACGCGGGGCCCGCGCTGCACCAGCGTCACCTCCGAGCCCAGCTCGCGCCACGCCTGCGCCAGCTCCACCGCCTCCACGCCGCCGCCCAGCACCACCAGCCGGCCCGGCACGGCCTTGGCGCCGGTGCCCTCGCGGTTGTCCCACGGCCTGGAGTCCTTGAGGCCCGCGATGTCCGGCAGGCGCGGCGTGCTGCCCGTGGCGATGACGACGGCCTGCTTCGCCTCCAGCTCGCGCACCTTGCCTTCCTTGCCCGTGACGGCCACCTTGCGCGGGCCCGTGAGCCGGCCCTTGCCTCGCATCACGGTGAGCTTCGCGCCCTCCGCCCACTTCACCTGGGACCTGTCGTCGTAGCCGGACACCATCTGGTCGCGGTGCTTGAGCACGGCGTCCGCCTTGAGCGGGCCCTGGATGAGCTCGCGCACGCCGGGCGTGTGCTTCGCCAGCCACAGCGTCTCGCCGGGGTGCAAGAGCGCCTTGCTGGGCATGCAGGCCCAGTAGGAGCACTCGCCGCCCAGGAGCTCGTGCTCCACCAGCGCGACCTTCAATCCCCCCGCCGCCGCGCGCGCGCCCGCGTTCTCGCCCGCGGGACCCGCTCCAATCACCACCACGTCGAAAGTCTCGGCCATGACCCCTCCCGCCCCCTGCTTGCCCCGGGACGGCCGTCCCGCCAATCCGACTGGCGCCGCGCGTCGGATGGTGGATGGAGCGGCTGGTCACCAGAGGACAGCACCGCCTTTCGTCAGGACCTGGAAGGCCCCCGCGTCAGGGGGCGGACGGATGCGTGTGTTCCCCGCGTCCGGTGGATGGTCCGCGCGTCGGGTGCGCGGCGGGAGGTGTGCCATGGGACGTGTCGCCAAGGTGGTCTCGGTCCGCTCCGCGGGGTCGCGCTTCTAGCGTCACCGGCGGCGTCCAGCGCCCGTCCGAAGGCAGCGCCCTGGTGCGCGCTGTCACGGCCGTGGAGGACGCCTCCGACGTGAGGTCCAGACGGCGTGTCCGCGCGGTGTCGTTCGCGTGCACACCCCGGCCGTGCTCCGGCACGGCCCGCAGGAATCCGTCTTCGTTCATGTCCTCTTCCAAGCATCGCCGTACCCGCACGTCCCTCCGGCGCTCGGGCTCCTCGCTGTTCCATTCCGAAGCTCCGTCCGCGCGTCACCTGCGCGTCCAGTCCACCCTCTCCGAGGACGTCTCGCTGCTCTTCCGGAGCGAGCTGTCCGACCCCATGCTCGAAGGCGTCGCGCTGACGTCGTGCGAGCTGTCCCCCGAAGGCCGCACCGTGCGCATCGGCTACTCGCTGCCGCACGACGCGAACCCCGCCACCGTGAAGGAGGCCCTCGCCCGAGCGGAGGGCTTCCTGCGCTCGCGGCTCGCGCAGCACCTGAACCTCAAGCGCACCCCGCACCTGCGCTTCGTCCTCGTGGGCACCGCCCCACGCACCGAAGCCGAGGACGGGGGTGACGCATGATGCCCCGCGTCCTCGAAGTCCCACCGGGCGCGGTGCCCCTCCTCGCCTGGGCGCGCACGGTGCCCCCGGCGGCCTTGAAGCAGCTCCAGCAACTCGCCGCGCAGCCCTACGTCACGGAGCACGTGGCGGTGATGCCGGACGTGCACCTCGCGTCGGGCGTGGCGGTGGGCACCGTCTTCGCCACGGAAGCCCACGTCGTCCCCGGCGCACTGGGCAACGACCTGGGCTGCGGCGTGAGCGCGCACCGCTTCGCCTTCCCCGCCGCGTCACTCTCGCGAGCGGACCTGGAGCGGCTCCTGTCCCAGCTCGCCCGGGTCATCCCGGTGGGGGACGCGGTGCACCGGGGGCGAGGCCTGTCCCTGCCGCCGGGGCTCGAAGCTCCTCCGCTGTCCACCCAGAAGCTCGCGCATGCCTGGGAGCGACTGGCGCCGCGTCACCTGGGCACGCTCGGCGGAGGCAACCACTTCCTGGAGCTGGACCGCGACGGGGCAGGGGACCTCTGGCTGCTCATCCACTCCGGTTCGCGGGGCGTGGGGGGCGCCGTGGGGGAACACCACCAGCGCGTGGCCCAGGTGCTGGGACAGGGCACGCCGCCCGCGCTCGACACCCGCACCGAAGCGGGCCGGGCCTGCGTGAATGACCTGGACCTGGCGTGCCGCTTCGCCCGAGCGAACCGGGACCAGCTCGCCGCCCGGGCCCTGGCGGTGCTGGCGGACGTGCTGGGCGTGGCCCCGGACCCGGACAGCACCGTGGACGTGCACCACAACCACGTCGCCTCCGAGACGCACTTCGGCCGCGCACTCTGGGTCCACCGCAAGGGCGCGGTGGGGCTGGATGCCGGAGCCCGGGGGCTCATCCCCGGCTCCATGGGCACGGCCTCCTACGTCGTCGAAGGGCAGGGGGAGCCCCGCGCCTTCCGCTCCTGCTCCCACGGCGCGGGCCGCGTGCTCACCCGCACGGAGGCCCGGGCTCGCATCCGCCCGGGCGCCCTGGTCCACGCCCTGCGCCGCGTGGTGTTCGACCCGGGCCGGACCCGCGCCCTGGTGGAGGAGGCCCCCGCCGCCTACCGGGACCTCACCGAGGTGCTGGAGGACGAGGCGGAACTCGTGACGCCCCGCGTCCGGCTCACGCCCCTGGCCGTGCTGAAGGGCTGAAGAGGGGCCTCGGCTGTCGGGTGGATGACAGCCCGTCCCCCCGGCAGCCTCCCAGGTGGCGTCCCGGGGGAGTGATCCACCCCCGCACTCCATGGACTGAAGGGGTCAGCGTCAGAGTGGGTTCCCGCGCCCGTCAAAGTGCCGTAGTATCGGCCCACGAGTACGCGTGCGAACCTGCTGGGGCGTCGTCTAATGGCAGGACGTCAGACTTTGACTCTGATTATCAAGGTTCGAATCCTTGCGCCCCAGCCACTCCGCTCCGGGGGGACGCGGTCAACGTCGTCCGTCCGGAGGTAGAAGGCGGTGGGCTGATGCCGCAGAAGACGCTCCTGCTGGTCACCGTGGGCAGTCCACCGTCCGCGATCGTGAACGCCTTGCAGGAACCGCTGACGACCCATCTGGGCGTCAGCTCGGTCGTGAGCCGGATGGCGCTGTCCTCCCCGGCCTATGCCTTCAACAAGGACCGCGGCCAGTACCACTGCAACGCCATCATGCGCCGGTTGGGTACGGTGCTGGATGAAGCGCCGCAGGAGCTGGTGATGGGCGTGACGGACGCGGACCTCTTCGAACCGGACTCGCCCTTCGTCTTCGGGCAGGCGGACCGGGAGTCCAAGGTCGCGGTGATGAGCCTGTACCGGCTGCGCCAGGGCGCGGAGGGCGAAACGCTGCGCCGCCGCGTGCAGGTGGAGGCGGTGCACCAGGCCGGGCACCTCATCGGCCTGTCGTACTGCGAGGACTCACGCTGCGTGATGTTCCTCCCGCAGTCCCCGCAGGACATCGACCGCAAGTCGCTGGGCCCCTGCAACGTCTGCCGCAACGAACTGAACCGTCTCAACCGCTGAAGGCGCGTGCGCGCTCCCGGACACGGGGGCGCGTGAATGCCTCCGTGTGCGTTGACGTCTTGTCCGGCGCGCCCTGTAGTGTTCGGGCGCGAAGCGCGCGTGTGACAGGGCCGGCACGGCGGGAGAGACAGCGATGATGGGCATGCGGCGGTTGCTCGGCGGTGTGGTGGCGGTGGGGTTGTTGGGGGCGTGTGAGCCCACGGACTTTGGCGGTGGCGGCACCACGGGTGACGTCCTCTTCGACCGGGGCTTCGCCTTCGTGCGCGGCGACCGGAACATCTACGTGGTGGACGACGACGGCGACCCCAACAGTCCGCAGCGGCTGACGACGGCCGGCGGCGCGTACACGCCCTCCATCTCCAAGAACGGCAACAGCATCGTGTTCGTGCAGCGCTCTGGAAGCACGTACTCGCTCCAGACGGTGCCCACCACGGGCGGGCCGGTGGCCACGCTGCTGAGCACCAACGACGCGGCGTGCGGCAGCTGCACTGGCTTCCGCGGGCCCACGTTCAGCCCGGATGGCCGCTTCATCGTCTTCGCGTTCGAGCGGACGTCGGGGGCGCTGAGCTCGCTGGCGCGCATCGCGGTGGATGGCAGCGGCTTCGTGGAGCTGACGCCCAACGCGGGCATCGCCTTCGGGTCGCCGTCCTTCTTCCCCAGCGGCAACACGGTGGTGGCGCCCGCGGGCAGCAGTGCCTCCTTCTACAACCAGCTCGCGTTCGTGCCGGCCGGCGGTGGCAGCGCCAACTTCGTGGCGCTGGGCAACGAGGTGCTGGCCATCGCGAACCGCGCGGTGGTTTCCCCGGACGGGCGGCAGGTGGCGCTGGACGGGCGGCTGTCCAACGGCAGCACGCGCATCTTCGTGGGCAACGCGACGGCCAACGGCATCAGCGGCTCCGTGCGGCGGCTGACGGACTACACGGCGAGCACCGTGGAGGAGAGCTTCCCCAGCTGGACGAGCAGCACGGAGCTGGGCTTCCTCTTCAACGACTCCGGCGGTGACCCGAGCATCTACCGCGCCCCGGTGTCTTCCGTGGCCAGCTCCGTGACGCTCGCGGTGCCCGCCGCGGGCGAGCCCTTCTACGGGCCCAACTAAACCGCGCCCTGGGGCCGCGCGGTCCGGGACCCTTCAGCGCGCGTTCATCCACGTGATGAAGGCCAGGGTCAAGAGGACCGCGAGGCCGAAGATCCCGGTCAGGAGGTTGAGGCGCCCGCTCTCCACGTCCGCGCGCTGGTGCCTGTGGGGGGCGTCCGGCAGGTAGAGGAACTCCAGGGGGTCGCCCTCGGACACGGGCTGGGACGGCAACACGTGCCGGTGGATCTTGTACTTGCCGTGGATCTCCGAACCGTCTGGCAGGCGGAAGACGTACTCCACGAACACGTGGTTCACGTTCAACCAGCTCTCGCGGATGCGGACCACCTTGCCCCGGGCGGGCCGTCCGCGCTCCCGCAGCGCCAGGGTGAGCCGGTGCTGGCGCACCAGCATCACTGTCAGCGCCAGGGGCGCCCCCACGAAGAACACCATGAGCAGGATCGCATTGATGCGGAGCATGGATGCCTCAGGATGACGGGGGCGCGGACTCGAAGGCAACGCGGAGGGATTGGCCCTTCCCCCGTCATTGCAAGACGTGCCGTGGTGCTCCGCGCCGTCCTGCAGGGAGAAGACGGACGCCACGGTCCAGGACGAAGCGCGCCAGGGCCACCCTCTGGATGAGGGGGTTCACGGGGAGGGGGCTTCCCGTGCCACATCCTGCCGCTGCTGCTCCTGTACGGCATTCCGCGGAGGCTCGCCGGTCTGGCGCAAGCCCTGCGAGGTGACGGGCTCCAGCGGGGCTCGCGCGTGGCCCTGCGTGGGGTGGGGCATCATCATCTGGTACACGATGTACCCGCCCACGACCATGACGAGCACCAGGACGACCATCGTGGCCACGAGCGTGAGCAGCCCGACTTCCGCCCCTGCGCGTTGATGCTGGCGGGGGTCGTCCGGGAGGTAGGTGACTTCGAGTGGGTCCCCCACCGAGGGATGCGAGCGCAGGGGGCGCCTGCTCAGGCGGAGCGCCTCGTGGTGCTCCGAACCGTCCGGCAGATGGAAGACGTACTCCATGACCACGGAGTTCGACAGGAAGTCCGTGCGCAGGTTGACGACCTCGCCCGGAGCGCGCAGTCCCCGCGCTCGCAGCTCCCGGGTGAGCCGGTGCTGGCGCAGCACCCTCACCATGGTGAACAGGCAGGCCCCCGGGAGGATGGCCCAGATCAGGAACCCGAAGATGAAGGTCATGAATCCTTCAGGATGGGGGAGGGAGGG
>NZ_RAWR01000217.1:0-17719 GCF_003986945.1 Corallococcus sp. AB018
TTTATCGTCGGCAGCGTCAGATGTGTATAAGGGACAGGTGCCGCTCCATCACCTTCAAGGCCCCCAGCAGTGTGTCTGTGGGAAAAACTGTGGCGATGAAGGACGACAACACTTCCCTGAAACCCCGGCCCTGCCCCATTTCCACGACCTCCCCGCGATGGACTCACATCCCCTGCAACTGTCCTGCCGGTCCTCCAAAGTCCGCGTGCGACACACCGGCAACGGCCGGGCGACGGGCGTAGACTGAAGGGGTGACATCACGACAGGCATCAGCACCCCGGTTGAGCCGGATGGCGGACCTCTTCACCAAGGCGGTGGAGCGGAGCAAGGAGGGGTTGCTGACCCTCACGTTCAAGCCGGACGAGCTGTACCGGGTGCCCACGGACGACGGAGCGGCCATCGCGCTGGGGCGCTACCACCCTCGAGGGGAGCGCCGGTTCGCGGAGCCCGTCCTGCTGTGCCACGGGCTGGGAGCCAACCGCTTCCACATGGACTTCAACGAGCAGTACAGCCTGGCGCGCTACCTGGCGCGGGCGGGGTTCGAGACCTGGGTCATCGAGCTGCGCGGCCGGGGGCTCGCCGGGGCCTGCGCGGACTGGAACTTCGACGACCAGGCCGAGCACGACGTGAGAACAGCTTTGCGCACCGTGATGTCCACCGGTGCCCAGCAAGTGCTGTGGGTGGGCCACTCCAAGGGCGGCCTGATGCTCTATGCCCACCTGGCCAAGAACCCCCAGGCGCCGGTGAAGGCGGCCGTCTCCCTGGGTGCGCCCTTCACCTTCGCGGTGCAGCCGGGCCTGCGAGCGTTCGTCCAGCGGGTGGAGCCCGTCCTCAAGCTCAAGGTCATCCCCACCCGGCGCGTCACCAGCATCGCCTTCTTCGGGGCGCCTCCGGGGCCGCTCACCCGGTACATGATGCTGGCGGACAACATGGATCCGCAGGTGGTGCGCTGGGCGCTGGCCAACGTGCCCGCGGACGTGGCCGGGGGCGTGGGACGGCAGTTCGCCCGGTGGATCACCACCAGCCGGTTCACGTCGTTTGACGGCAGCTTCGACTACCGCGAGCCGCTCGCCGGGGTGAAGATTCCCTTCCTGCTCATCGCCGGCAGCCGGGACCTGCTCGCGCCGCCGCTGGCGGTGGCCCGGGCGAAGGAGCACCTGGGCGGCCCCGTGAAGATGCTGGTCGCCGGCCGCGGCCACGGCTTCGAGGCGGACTACGGCCACGCGGACCTGATTCTGGGCCGCAAGGCGCCGGACGAAATCTTTCCCCAGGTGGAGGCCTTCCTGTCCTCCAACGCCACCCCGCTCTAGAGGAAAAGCCCTCCGGGAGGGCCGGTTGTCCGGGCCCGCCCGGCGTGCTACCCGGGAGGCCGTCCCATGGGCCCATCCGTTCGCTTCCCATCCCGGCCGTGACGTCCCGCTTGAAAGCCCCGCGGCCTGGCACCACCGTGGAAGGTCCCCTGTCCCCTCCCCCGAGGCCTCAGCGCATGCGTCCCGCTTCCTTCCGCGCCTCCTTGCTGTCGTGGTCCGCTGTCGTCACCCTTGGAGCGGCCCTTGGAGTCCTGGGGCTGACGGGCTGCCGACCGCAGGCACAGGAGGGTCCGGACCCCACGGTGGTGGCCACCGTGAACGGCGAGTCGCTTAGCCGGACGGACTTCGAACAGGAGCTGGCGCGGGAGCTGGCCACCACGGAAGGTCCCGAGCCCACGCCCGAGGAGGTGGAGCCCTTCAAGCGGGCGCTCGTGGACACGCTCGTGAAGCGGATGCTGCTGCTCCAGGCCGCGAAGCAGAACAACATCGCCGTGACCCCCGAAGAGGTGGACCGCGGCGTGCTGCGGCTGTCCGGCGACTACCCGGCGGGCAACTTCAACGAGGTGCTCGCCCAGGGGCAGCTGTCCATGGCGGAGCTGCGCGCGCGTGAGGCAAGCCGGCTCACCATCGAGAAGCTCTTCACCAACCACGTCTATTCGCGCGTGGCGGTGACGGAGGAGGAGCTGCGCGCGTACTACGCGGCGCACGAGGCGGACTTCCAGGAGCCGGAGGAGGTCCACGCCGCGCAGATGGTGGTGAAGGGGCTGGACGACGCGCGCAAGCTCCAGGTGCAGCTCAAGGCAGGCAAGAAGTTCTCCGACCTCGCCCGGCGCTATTCGCTCAGCGCGGACGCCAAGGTGGGGGGCGACCTGGGCTTCTTCCCCCGGGGACAGATGCCTCCGGCCTTCGACGAGGTGGTATTCAAGCTGGGGGTGGGGCAGGTTTCGGACGTGGTGTCCACGGAGTACGGCTACCACCTGTTCAAGGTGCTGGAGCGCAGGTCGGCGAGGAAGCGGGAGCTGGTGGAGGTGCGCGGGAAGGTGGAGGGGCGCCTCTTGGAGGCCAAGCGGGCGGCGGCGCAGGAGGCCTTCGAGAAGGAGCTGCGCGACAAGGCCCAGGTGGTGGTGAACGAGGCCACGCTGCAGACCATCCGCGGGCGGCCGGCGCCGCAGGCGGCGAAGTGAAGGACTTTTCCGGGAGCGGGCCTGTTGGGCTCCCGGCGTTTGTCTCAAGAGGGTCGTTGCGATGAAGAACCTGGTGGCGTTCCTGGCGGCGGTGATGCTCTTCACGGGGGCGACGTCCGCCCGCGCGGAGCTGGTGGACAAGGTGGCGGCGGTGGTGAACCGCGACGTCATCCCGCTGTCGGAGGTGCAGCAGCGCGCCGCGCCGGAGCTCCAGCGCGTGAACTCCGAGATCGACCCGCACAAGCGCGCCGAGGCCCGCGCGCAGCTGATGAAGACCGCGCTGGACACGCTCATCGGCGAGAAGCTGATGGAGTCGGAGGTCCAGCAGCTGGGCATCACCACCACCGAGGCGGAGGTGGATGAGCTGGTGCAGGACGTGCTCAAGCAGAACAACGTCAGCGACATGAGCCAGTTCGAGCAGCTGCTCAAGAACGAGGGCTTCACGCTCGCCGGCTACAAGGACATGCTCCGCAAGCGCGTGGTGCGCGACAAGCTGCTGCGCATGAAGGTGGGCCCCAAGGTGAAGGTCACCGAGGAGGACCTGAAGGCCGCGTACACGCAGTACACGCGCCTGGAGACCGAGGACGTGGAGGTGCACGCCCGCCACATCCTGGTGCAGGTGGACGCCAAGGCCACGCCGGAGCAGGTGGCCGCCGCGAAGCAGAAGGCGGAGGGCATCGCGCAGGAGGCCCGCCGGCCGGGCATGGACTTCTCCGCCCTGGCGCGCGCCCGCAGCGAGGGCCCCAGCGCGTCGGACGGTGGCGACCTGGGCTACTTCAAGCGCGGCGTGATGGTGCCCGCCTTCGAGAAGGCCGCCTTCAACCTCAAGGAGGGTGAAGTCAGCGAGCCCATCCGCACCAACTTCGGCTGGCACATCCTGAAGGTGGAGGAGCGCCGCAACATCGCCGTGGCCTCCTTCGAGGAGATGAAGCCCAAGCTGGAGTCCAAGCTCCTCAACGAGAAGACGGAGAAGTTCCTGGACCAGTACGTCCAGGAGCTGCGCTCGAAGGCCAACGTCGAAGTGAAGATGTGAGCCCGCGCCCGGTGACCACGACGGACGCGCGCCCCCGCGTGGGCATCTCGCTGGGGGACGTGTCGGGCATCGGGCCAGAGGTGACGGCCCTGGCGCTGGCGAAGCCCGCGGTGCGCCGCGCGCTGGTGCCGGTCGTGTTCGGGGACGGGCCCACGCTGGATGGCTTTCCCCTCTTCCGCCGCTTCCCTCGCGTGGCCCTGGAGGAGCTGGGCCGCACGGAGGGGCCGGCGGTGGTGGAGGTGACGCACCTTCCCGCGAAGCACCGCGTGCCGGGCAAGCCCACGCGCGAAGGCGGCAAGGCGCAGTACGCGTACGTGCGGGCCGCCATCGACGCGATGCGCGCCGGGACGGTGGACGCGCTGTGCACCGCGCCCGTGTCGAAAGAGGAGATCTCGCGCGCGGGCATCCCGTTCATGGGCCACACGGAGGTGCTGGCGGACGCGTTCGGCGTGGACGTGTTGATGATGATGGACGGGCCTCGCGTGCGCATCGCGCTGGCGACGAACCACGTCCCCATCTCCGCGCTGCCGAAGCTGCTCACGGTGGAGAAGCTGGTGGCTCAGCTCCAGTTGCTGTCGCGCAGCCTGCAGCCGGTGGTGGGGCGCAAGCCGCGCATCGCCGTGCTGGGCCTCAACCCGCATGCGGGCGAGGGCGGGATGTTGGGGCGCGAGGAGGTGGAGGTGATTGGTCCCGCCATCCGCCTTGCTCGGGCGAAGCGGGTGGATGCGCACGGGCCCATCCCCGCGGATGGCCTGTTCGCGCGGCCTGACGAGGTGGGCGCGAAGTACGACGTGGTGCTGGCCATGTACCACGACCAGGGTCTCATCCCGGCCAAGGCGCTGGACTTCGAGCGCACGGTGAACGTGACGCTGGGCCTGCCGGTGCCTCGCACGTCGCCGGACCACGGCACCGCCTATGCGATTGCCGGCACGGGGACCGCGAGCTGCGTGCCCATGATGGAAGCCCTGCTCAAGGCGGCCCGGCTTTCTTCGGGAGCCGGGCAGACAGGTGCTTCGCGAGGTCCTCGCCGTCCTCCTTCGGGTCGATGAGCTTCGCGTGCGTACCCCGCGCCGTTGAGTCGGGGACCACGAGCACCGTGACCTTCCCCGTGGGGCAGTGACCCAGGCAGGACGCCGGGATGAGCTGCGTCCTGGCCGCCAGGCCGTGGGCCTTGAGGGCGTCACGCACCCGGCGCGGCAGGTCCACCCCGCCCGCGTCCACCGGCAGCCGCATCAGGCAACGGTGACACAGGTGCAACTCGATGGGGTCTGGGTCCTCCCGCGCGGCCATGCGCCAGTCTAGCGCTGGAACCGCTTGTTGAGCTTGTTGAGCTGGCTCTCCATGCCCATGGAGGCCCGCTCCGTCCACTCCTTGCTGTGCATGGCGTCGGACGTGACGACCATCCGCACGGTGTCGCCCTTCGCCTCGAACTCCACCACCGTGGAGACGGTGTACGGCGTGACGCCGGGGATGAAGTCCACCGCGTGCCGGTACGCGAGCCGCGTCTTCGGCGTCAGCTCCGTGTACGTGAGGCTGCTGGGGCTGGAGAGGGGCATGCCCGCCTGCTTCATGAAGGCGACCTGTTCCGGCGCGGTGGCGATCATGTCGTAGCGCAGCAAGCCTTCGGGGCGCGCGTTCAGCTCGTGCACCTTCACGGAGAAGCCCTCGGGGCCCCACCAGGACTCGAAGCCGTCCTTCGTGGTCCACAGCTCCCAGACCTCGTCGAGCGTCGCCTGATAGCTGCGGTCGAAGGTGACGGTGCTGCGCTTCGCGGTTTCGGTCGGGGTCGTCATGTGGGGTCTTCCTCGGATTTGGGGGCGTCCGTGCGTGCCTTGCGTCTTCGCTCGAGCGCCTGGCCGAACCGGTCGAGGCGGGCCTCCCAGAGGCTGCGATACCCGGTGACCCAGGCATCGAGCTCCTGAAAGGGCTCCGGGCGAAGCGAGTACAGCCGCTTCGTGCCCTCGGGGCGGACCTGGACGAAGCCCGCCTCCTGGAGGATCCCCAGATGACGGGAGACACCCGACTGCTGGATGTCCACCCGCGCCACCAGGTCGTTCACCGACAGCTCGCCGCCCTTCAGCGCCTCGACGATGCGGCGGCGCGTGGGGTCGGCCAGGGTTTGGAAGACGTCAACATTCATGGACGTGAATATACATATCCATGAATGTTTCGACTGTCCAGCTAGAAGACGAAGGGGTAGTGCACCGGGGTGTTCATGGCGACGCGGTGCACGGGGAACTTCCAGCCGCGCACCTGGTCCTCGATGCAACCGGCGAGCGGGGAGCCCTTGAGGGCGTCGGTCTCCATGGCCACGCCGGAGACGGTGCCAGCGGTGTCCACGGACCAGCGCATCTGGAAGCGGCCGCCGTTCTCCAGGGCGGTGCCGGCCTTGAAGTTCTGGACGCAGGTGGCGATGGCGGGCTGGTTCGTGACGACCACGTTGGTGATGTCCGAGGGCACGAGCTGCTCGCGCTCGGAGGTCGGGGCCGGCGGGATGTAGACGGTCTTCTCCTGGGCCTGCTTCGGGGCGGAGGCCTCCGCTTCGTCGGTGAAGCCGAGCTCGCGGGCGAAGTCCTCGTCGATTTCGGATCCGGGCTGCGCGGCTTCCTCCGCCTCGGCTTCGGCGGCGGCCTGACGGGCCCGGGCCATTTCCTCCTCGGAGATTTCGCCACCGAAGGACATCTCACGGACCTCGCCGGTGTCCTCGGGCGCTTCGAGCGTGGCCGCGCGCTGGGCCACGGGGGCCTTCTTCTGCGTCACCGGAGCGGGCTGCGTGGACGGCGTGGGATCCGGAGCCAGCGTGTGCAGGCCGGTGGTCAGGCCCGCGCTCGCGGGGCCCGCGAGGACGGTCGTGTTCGGAGTGAGGGCCTGCGCGGCGCGCTGCGCGTCCGTCAGCGCGGGCGTGTTCACGCCTCCGGCGATGGACTGCGAGAAGTCCGGCGCGGCCAGCTGGGTGCCGGGAACACCGTAGAAGCCCTGCGTGCCCGGCTGGGTCGTCGCGAAGCCCTGGGTGCCCGGAGCGCCGATCCGCGCGGCGACGGCGCCCGGCTGAGTCGTCGCGGAGCCCGACGCTGCCACGGGGGGGCTGTTCAGGACCTGTGATTGCGGCGCGGGCTGCGTCTCATCCTTCGACGTGAGGCGCAGGCCCGCGACGACGAGGAGGCCCGCGGCGAGCGCTCCCATCGCTATGGCGCTCACGAAGGACATGGGGCTCATGCCGAGGATGCGCGTGGACGCATCAGCGATGGCGGGCGGAGGCTCGGGCGCCACGGGGGCGTAGGGCATCCACGGCTGCGGCGCGTAGGCCTCGGCCGGAGAACCGGGCGTGGCCCAGACGGGCGACGGCGGCGTGGCGTCCCACGACGTCACGGCGCCACAGGAGTTCTCCTGGGAGGTGCTGGACGGGGACTCATCCGCGCGCAGCCACTCCGGGATGACGAAGTTCGCGGCCTCGGCGGACAGCGTGAGCTGGGGCTCCACGTTGTCGTTGGACGGCGGCGGCAGCGACTGGAGCCAGGTCTCCTCCGTGGAGGCCAGGTCGAGCAGCGTGCGCAGAGGGCCGGTCGCGAAGGACTCCGGCACGATGTCCTCTTCTTCGGAGGTCTCGGAGGAGAGCGCGCGATCCAGGCACGCATCCAGCTCTGCTTCGAAGGTCTCGGGGTCGCGGGAGAAGTCCGAACCGCCCAACTTCGCCCGCGAAGACACATCACCCGTCAGTAGCTCGCTCACGCCACCCTCCCCGCCGCCCATACCGCGCCAGACCACCGACTCACTGCCAGGGGGCCGATGTTAGGAACGACCCCCGTTCGCGCTACCGCGAGCGTCCAGCCGTGAACGCTCCAGCGGTCATTTGCCCCCGCGCGAGGCCCGAAACGTACGGCCCCGCACTCCACACTGTGCGCCGGTGTGCCGACAGGGTTCGGCTTTCCACTGCCAACCCGCCATGTCAGGAGGGGGAGGTAGACACTCGGGGCCTACCCGCCCTGCGTGAGCACGAAGCCCTCCGCCACCTATACGGTCGAGTTCCTCCAGACCGCCGTGAAGCAGCTCGCCGCGGTGGATCCGGTCCATCAGCGCCGCATCGCGAAGCGGATCGACGCGCTGGCCACGGAGCCCCGGCCCGTGGGCGCGGAGAAGCTCAAGGGCAGTGACTAACTGCGGATCCGCATTGGCGACTACCGCGTCATCTACCGGGTCGAGGACGGCCGGCTCGTGGTGTTGATCGTCGAGCTGGGCCACCGGCGGGAGATCTACCGCTAGCCGTCTTCTTCGCCTTCTTCGCGAGCCCCAGCTCCGCCTTCACCTGCTTCCACGCAACGCGAGGCTGGCCCTCGGACTCCCGGCGTGCGGCATCCGCCTTCTGGATGTCACGCCGGTCCTCCAGCGCTTCCAGTGCCTGGAGGTCCTCGAAGGGAATCACCGCGACCAGCTTCTTGCCGTGCCGGGTCAGGACGAGCCGCTCCTTCCCGTAGGCCGCCCGGTTGAGCAGCTCCGCCAGGTCGTCGCGCGCTTCGGTGATGCTGACTTCCATCATGGCCGTTCCCCAGGAAACGTACGTTCTGTACGTATCATACAGAACGTCCCGACACGGCGCTTCCCGGCCCGGCGTGCCACCTCAGTACCGAGGGGCACCCGGCTTGGGCGTCAGGTTGCTGGGCGGGGCCTGGACTCCGTTCACGCGCAGGCCCGCGTGCATGAAGGACGGTGCTCCCTGGAGGAAGACCGCCGGGAAGTTGAGCGTGGGCTGGGATTCGTCATCCAGCGCCTTCACCTGCTCCGGCGTGAGCTTCACGTCCAGCGCACCCAGATTGGTGTCCAACTGCTCCAGCGTGCGCGCACCCAGGATGGTGGACGCCACGCCCGGCCGGCCTTGCACCCAGGCCAGCGACACTCGCGCCACCGAGGTGTTCTGCTCCTTCGCCACGCGCTGGAGCACATCGATGAGCCTGTAGGTCTTCTCGTTGAGCGACGCCTCCGCCCACGCGCCCCGGTCCGCCTTCTGCTTGCCCGCGTTCTCCCGCGTGTACTTGCCGCTCAGCACCCCGCTGCGCAGCGGCGACCACGGCGTCACGCCGAGCCCCAGCTCCCTCGCCATCGGGATGAGCTCGCCCTCCACCGTGCGCTCCAGCAGCGAGTACTCGATCTGCAACGCCACCAGCGGCGCCCAGCCCCGGAAGAAGGCCGTCACCTGCGCCTGCGCCACCTTCCACGCGGGCGTGTCGGAGAAGCCCACGTAGCGGACCTTGCCGGAGCGCACCAGGTCGTCCAGCGCCCGCATCGTCTCCTCGATGGGCGTGTTCGCGTCCCAGGCGTGCATCCAGTACAGGTCGATGTAGTCCGTCTGAAGTCGGCGCAGCGATTCATCACACGCCGCCATCACCGACTTGCGGCCCGCGCCGCCGCCGTTCGGATCCCTCTCGAAGAGGTTGCCGAAGAACTTCGTGGCGATGACCACCCGGTCGCGCTTCGCGGGGTGCTTCCCGATGTGGTCCCCGATGATCTTCTCCGCGTGCCCGAACGTGTACACGTTCGCCGTGTCGATGAAGTTCCCGCCCCGCTCGATGAAGCGGTCCAGGATGGCGTTGGACGTCTCCACGCTGCTGCCCCAGCCCAGGTCCTCGCCGAACGTCATCGCGCCCAGGCAGAAGGGACTGACGCGCAGGCCGGAGCGGCCCAGGGTGACGTAGTGGTCGAGCGACATGGGCGGCTCCCTCGCGGATGGAAAGCGCGCGGAGCCAATCCCAGACGCCTCATCGCGCCAACCGCCCTTCCCTCGGGACGTCCAACGTCAGACACGCTCCCGCGCCCATCCGATCAACGCCGGACATCCGCACGCTCCAACGCCCCTGCGGCGTCGTGCCCCCCAGGGCAGGGTCAGTGTCCAGCGTCCGTGTTCCCCGGCCCTCCCTCCTGCGATAGGAGGACGTTCCATGCGAATCCTCTTCCCTGCCCTGCTGGGTATGACGCTGGCCGCCGTGGGTTGCTCGTCGTCCCCCGAGGTGAACGACCCCACGGAGAATCCCGTCATCGAGCGGGGTCCCAAGACCATCGCCGTGGACGGCGACCCCAACGGACTCTGGTGGGACGCGGAGAGCGCGACCCTCTACATGGCCGACGACGAGAACAACCGCGTGCTGCGCTACCGCGACGGCGAGGGCATCACGAAGGTGGCGGATCTGCCCGCGGCTCCCGCGGATGGTCCGGGCCTGGGCGGGATGGTGCGGATGGCGGACGGCACGCTGGTGGTGGTGCGCTTCGGCGGCGGCACCGCGGGCGATGTCGTCTACGTCAAGCCGGACGGCACCTCCGCCATCGTTCCCAACCTGCCTCCGGAGCGCCGCCGCATCGGCATCACCGTCACCAATGACGGGCAACTGCTGGACGGCTACTTCGTGCGCAACAACAACGTGAACGTGGGCAGCGTTGCCCGACTGGGTCTGGAAGGCACCGAGCAGGAAATCGTCGGAGCCCTGGTGAAGCCCGTGGGCGTGCTCGCGGTGAACGACACGCTCTACATCAGCGATCAGATCGCCTGGAAGGTGTACCGCTCGCCGCTGTCCGCGCCGTCGCAGTTGGTGGCCTTCGCAACGCTGAACAGCCCGGACCTGCTGGCCGTGGGCCCCAACGACACGCTGCTCACCGGCAGCCGCGACGGCACCGTGCTGAGCATCCGTCAGTCTGGCGAGGTGAGCGTGCTGGCCGGCGGCTTCCAGCAACCGCACGGCCTGGCCTACGACGCGAAGAACAAGCGCCTCTTCATCGCCGACCATGACGGCACTCCGGCGGACGGCACGAACCACACCCTGCGCATCATCCCGCTCGAATGAAGTCCGCTCCCCTGTTCACGCTGGCCCTGCTCGCGTCAGGAACCGCCCTGGCGCAGGAGGAGAACTACCCGCGCTTCACTCCCACCTTCGTGGCTGAGGTGGACTACCGCGTCCACGCGGACGACATCGAAGGGCACAACGGCTTCAACCTGGCGCGCCTGCGCCTGGGCGGGCGAGGCCAGCCCGTGCCCTGGCTGGTCGCCGTGGGCACGGCGGAGTGGGCGCAAGAGAAGCCCGCGCTGCTGGACGCGTACGTGGACTTCCTCGTCATCGACGGGCTGCGCTTCTCCGTGGGCTACGCGAAGACGCCGCTGTTCCCCGCCGGACGAGACCAGAGCATCGAGACGCTCCCCATCCCGGAGCTGCCGCTGGTGACGGCGGCGTTCTGGGCCCGCCGCGACCTGGGCGCGGAGGTGCAGTGGACGCCCGCGTCGCTGCCCCTGGAAGGCTGGCTGCGGCTGGGCAACGGCTCTGGCAGCCCGCTGGGCAACGACAACGCCCAGCCCTCCGTGGACTTACGCCTGGACGTGCGCCACTCCGGAGTCCGCGTGGGCGCGGGCGCGCACATGGAGGACGCCTTCGACCGGCCCGGCATCGGCGGGCGAGGGGCGCAGAACTTCCTCTTCTACCGGCCGCCTCCGGTGTCCGGCTACCGCACCGTGACGGAGGCTCACGGGCGGCTGGACGCGGGGCCGGTGCGCGTGGACGTGCAGGCAGCCGCCGCGTGGGAGCACCGCTCGCGCGACACGGACGGCAACCCGGCCACGCCGCGCGAATCCCTGCCCACGATGAGCAGCCAGGGCCTGGGCGTGGAGGCGTCCTGGGTGATTCGGGGCATGCCGCGCAAGGGGGCGCGGTGGCCCGAGCCGCTCGCGGGCGTGGGCTCGGAGGGCATCCCGTCCGGCTCACTGGAGCTGGCCGCGCGCGTGGAGCGGCTGTGGCTGGGACGGGGCGCACCGGATGTGGTGCCCGGAGGCACCACGGCCGGCGCGCTGGCGTTCCACTGGTGGGTCACGCGATTCCTCGGCTTCGGCGTCGCGGGCTACGTGAACCACTACGACACGCCGCCCGTGGAGATGCCCACGCGCGACTGGTCGTACCTGGCGCTCCTGCGCACCACGGTCAGCCTGCAATGACTAGCGGTGGTGCGCGTGCTGGCGGTCCACGTGGTGCTGAAGCTGGCGCCGCGCGGCTTCGAACGCGTCGGTGACGGCCTGGTAGGCATCCGCGTGGGCCGTGAACTCCAGAGGCTCCCGGTCCGCGACGATGTCCTTGCCCGGCACGTGCAGCTCCACGCGGACGTGGAAGTGGTGCCCCTGGGCGTGGTGGCGGTGCGGTTCCTCCACCACCACGTTGCAGCCGGTGATGCCGTCGTGGAACTGCTCCAGCTTGTCCACCTGGTCGCGGATGTGCTCGTTGAGGGTGTCGCTCGTTTCCATGCCCCGGTAGGTGATTCGCAGTGCGCGCTTCATCGTCCGCCTCGGGTAGGGCTCCGTGCTCTGGAGCCGGTGTGGATTCAAGGCATTGCATGAGCCCGGCCAACGTCCCGGGCCCACGGAACTGCCTATAACGGCCCCCATTTGACGGGGCATGACGGGACACGCGCCCGTGTGCATGGGGCACGTTGACTCACGGCAGCTTGCGCAAGCGAGGCAGCAGCTCCGCTACTGGCCGCCCCAGCGCCTCCGCGTCCAGATACACCTGCACGGCGTGTCCCACGCCCTCCACGGGGTCGGCGAAATAATTGCGCTTGGTGGGCACCACCCACGCGAAACCCGTGCGCGGCAGCACGAAGCCAGGCGCGTTGCCGTAGGTGAGGAAACCTCCGGTCCTCTCGCCCACCAGCGGCGCTCCCGTGGCGCGGTGCAGCGCATAGGCGCCGCTCTCTCCCGAGGACGCGGAGTCCCGGTCCACCAGCACCACGATGCGCCCGGTGAAGGGCGTCTTCGCATGGCCTTCCGCGCGGCCGCTGTCGAACACGGGCCGCGAGGGCTCCGGCGTCACGGGCCACTTCGGCCGGATGGCTTCACGTTCGGCCTTTGCTTCCGGCGTGTCCAGCCGTCCATCCATCGCCTGCCGCTGCACGCGCGAGTTCCATTCGAAGCACGGGAAGAAGGCGCCGTGCATCCACACCTCGCCGGAGGAGAACCACGGCCCGCGCACCATCGTGTCCAGCCACTCGTAGACGTAGCCGTCGTTGCCGCCGCTGTTGCCTCGGAGGTCGAACACCAGCAGCTTGTGCTTGCGGTGCTTCGGCGCGTCCGCGACGAACTGGCGCAGCCCGGCCTCCGCTTCTGGCGGGCCTGAGAAGCGGCGGAGGGTGATGATGCCCACGTCGCCCTTCGGCTCGTATGTGTAGATGTCCTTCGGCGCGAACTCACGGGCCGGACGCGGCGGACGGACCTTGAGCGGCAGCGACGTGTCGCCGCAGCGGAGCGTCCGTGCATCACCTCCGCCTCGCGCGGAAACGGTGAGCCGCTGTGCGCGGGAGCCATCCGGCTTCAGCACCGGCGCCACCCGCAGTGTGTCCGCCTGCGCGCCCTCCACGGTGTTCGCGTCACAGGACGTGAGTTGAAGTCCCGGAGGTGCGTCGGCCTGGTACTCGCGGAAGGCGAGCCGTGGCTCCTCGCGCAGCATGCTCAGGAGGCCGGACGGACCGAAGTGGTTGTCCGTCAGCGCCTCGCGGACGGCGATGGTCGGCGTAAGCACGCCGTCCTGGAAGGACACGGTGGGCCCGGATGCGGCCACCTTCGCGCTCCAATCCCGGAAGAAGGCATCCGGATCAAAGGTGCGGTGCGCGAGCAGCTCCGGCCAGCCTGAGTACGTGGTGCGCAGGACCTGGTGCAGGAAGCGCACGTCCTCCGCCAGCGCGGCGCTGTCCACGCGCGTGTCGGGCGTGGGCTTCGGTCGGCGGAAGGCCTCGTGCAGCACGGGGCTCTCCGGGTCGTAGCAATACGCGGCGCCGGTGGTCCGCGAGTCCAGGTACGGGGAGGGGGCCGCCGTCAGCAGGCCTCCCACGAGGAGGAAGAGATGCATGCCTGGATTACGACGCGGTCCCTCCAGCCATTGCCAGAAACAAGGCGCAGTGACTCACGGTGAAGAGGTCAGCTCGGAGACGGGATGGGTGCGCGGCCGGGCTCGACGACCTGCGGCCCACGACCGGGGAACTGTACGCCCGCGTCGGAGTCCTTCTTCTGCTCCTTCTCCAGGATTCGCGCCTGCGCTCGGGTGCGGTGCAGCCCTTCGCCCACCCGTTCGTAGGCCCGGTGCAGGAAGAAGGACGCCGCGCTGAGCGCGAACACGGAGGCCACGAAGCGCGTCTCACGCGGGCGCACCGTCGAGGCCACCATGAAGCCCGAGGCCACCCACGGCGTCAGACAGAAGGGACAATCCAGCAGCTCGCCCAGCGCGCGCCGTGGGCCTTCGCCGCGCGCGGTCTCCACCACCTCGCCCGCGGTGCTGTCGGACTCGTAGCGCGTGAACGGTGCCCGGAACACGCTGAAGACCCGGTCCAGTGCCACCAACCGCGTCACCGCGTGCGTCGCGACGCCGAACAGCGCCAGGTCCTTCCACCCCAGGCGCTCCGGCAACCGACGCCCGGAGGCATTCATCCAGCCCAGGAAGCCGACCAGCGACGTGCTGAACGTCCCGATGAGCGCCGCGTACGAGCCCAGCGGGTGGTGATCCGAGTCGTAGCCAGCGAACGGTCCCGTCTCCTGAAGCGCTTTCATGGGGTGCACAGCCTCCATGCCGCCAAAGCTGTGCATTCCCCCTGACTCCAAGCATCCGGGCAGCCAGGCGCGCGGGCACTCGCTCCAATGCGGCCCTACTCCGCCGCCGTCATGTCCAGGACCGCGGCCCCTCGCACTCGACCTTCGCGCAGGGCCTGGAGCGCCTCGTTCGCGGCGGACAGGGGAAACACCTGGACCTCCGTGCGCACGGGCACTCGCGGCGCCAACGCCAGGAAGTCCATCGCGTCCTGACGCGTGAGGTTCGCCACCGAGCGCACCCCGCGCTCCTCCCACAACACCGAATAGGGGAAGGACGGGATGTCACTCATGTGGATGCCGCCGCACACCACCACGCCGCCCTTGTCCACGGCCTTCAGCGCGGCGGGCACCAGCGCGCCCACGGGAGCGAAGAGGATGGCCGCGTCCAGCGGCTCCGGCGGCGGCGTGTCCGAGCTCCCCGCCCACACCGCGCCCAGTTCCCGCGCGAAGGCCTGGCCCCTGGCGTCACCCTCGCGAGTGAAGGCATGCACGCGGCGCCCCTGGTGCCGCGCCACCTGGATGAGGATGTGCGCGGCGGCGCCAAAGCCATACAGCCCCAGCCGGGGGCCCTCCCCCGCCATGCGCAGGCTGCGGTAGCCGATGAGCCCCGCGCACATCAGCGGCGCGGCCTCCACGTCGCGGTACGACGGCGGCAGCGGGAAGCAGAAGCGCGCATCCGCGACGGTGTACTCCGCGAAGCCCCCGTCGATGTCGTAGCCGGTGAAGCGCGCCGTGTCGCAGAGGTTCTCCCGGCCGGAGCGGCAGAAGCGGCACTGCCCGCAGCTCCACCCCAACCACGGCACGCCCACTCGCCGCCCGGGGGCGAAGCCTTCCACCCGCGCGCCCGTCTCCACCACCGTGGCCACGATTTCGTGGCCCGGTACCAGCGGCAGCTTCGGGCGCGTCAGCTCTCCATCCACCACGTGCAGGTCCGTGCGGCACACCGCGCAGGCGTGCACCTTCAACAACACCTGCTCCGGCCCGGGCTCCGGAATGGGCCGCTCCTCCTGCCGCAGGCGCTGTCCAGGTGCGTGGAGCACCATCGCCCGCATGGTCCCTGCCATGGCCCGCCTGCCTCTCCACCCGCGCACTTCACGGGTGTCGAGGACAAGCTAGTCAGTGCCAGATGACCCGGCCGCTGCCGTTGACCCGGAGCTGGGTCGACTGGGCATGGCCATACAGGTCCACGTTCCCAGACGAGTCGAGCACGACGACCGCCCCGCCCCCGTCCACGTACGCGGCGACGGTGCCGGAGCCCTGCGACGTGATGTTCACGTCCACGGCCCGGAGGCCCGAGGCTCCGATACCACCGCTGCCATCCAGCCAGGCGTCGAGCCGGTTGGTGACGCCCTTGAGCGTCGTGAAGCCGGAGCCGTCCACCCGGGCGCGCACATGCTTCGCCGCCCCCTCGAACTTCAAGTCGCCGGAGCCGGACTGCGACAGGTCCACCCACTCGGCCATGCCTTCGCCGGCCGCGCACAGCTCCATGTTTCCGGAGCCACTGAGCTTCGCATCCAGCGTGCGCACCCCGCCGCAGAAGCGCAGGGAGCCGGAGCCCTTCGCCACCAGCTTCACGTCCTCCTTCACCCGCTCGAAGCCTTCCACGCGCAGGATGCCGGAGCCGTCCTGCGTCGCGCCCACCATGCGCGGCACCAGGATCTCCACGCGCGCCGGACCCCGGGGCGCGAACGAGCCATCCGTCTCGATGACCAGCGTGTTGCCGGGCGACACGAAGGTGCGCACGCGGTGCTGGAGGTTCTCATCCAGCGTGACCTTCACGTCCGGCACCTCACCTTCGCGAATCACCACCTCCATCGAGCCCCGGTTCTCCACGGTGGAGAACTCGGTCGCCACGCGCGACTCCGTGACGGTGTTGCCGTCGCCCTGCACCTCATCGGTGAAGTAGCAGCCGGACAGCAGTCCCGCCGCGAGCGCGGCCACTCCCAAACGCTTCCACATGTTCCCCTCCCGGACTTCGAATCGAATGCCGCGTCAGATCTGCACGCCCAGCAGGACGCCCGGCCACACACGCACGGTGGTGCGTCCCCCATCGGAGACGCTGCGCCACTCGGGCCCGATGCCCAGCTCCTCCCAACGGTCCCCGTTGTCCCAGGTCACGAGCGTGTTGCCGGTGACGCCACCGATGAGCGCGAAACGCTTCGCCACCTGCCAACCCGCCACCAGCCGCAACTGTCCCAGTACGTTCAGGCCGTCGCCATCGCGAAAGAGGTTGTCCGTGTGGACGCCGCTGCCAATGACATCCAGGTCGAAGAACAATGGCCCCGCGGGGATGTGCGCGCCAAAGCCCATGCCTCCCACGTAACGGCGGCGGTGCGTGTCCGTGCCCGGGTTGAAGCCCAGCGTCAGCAGCGTGTGGAAGTGCCGTCCGCCGAACTTCACCGCGACGTTGGTGTACGCGAGGTCGCTGGCCCACAGCTGCAGGTTCGCCTGACCGTTGCCGATGAAGCTGAGCAGGCCCAGCGCCTCGCCCTGGGACTCACGCGCTACGTTGATCAACCCCAGCTGGAGGCCGTCCACCTTGCCCGCGACGTTGATCAACCCCACCTGCGCGCCGGACACGTCCCCGCCCACGTTGAGCAGCGACAACTGCGCGCCGTCCATCCGGCCCGCGTAGTTGAAGCCCGAGGAGGCCTGGAGACCCGACATCGTCGAAGCAATGTTCGCGCCCGCCGCGAACTGCGCGCCCTTGAACTGCGCGGTCGCGATGTTCGCGCCCACCGTGAACTGGCCCCCCACGCCACCCGAGCCCGCGATGTTGGCGCCCACGGAGAACTGTCCGCCGGACAGCTCGCCGCCCACCACGTTGCCGCCCACGGAGAACTGGCCGGCCGCCGCCGCGCCCTTCACCACGTTGAGGCCCACCGCGGCCTGAATACCGTCCAGTTCTCCCGTGACGATATTGCCTCCGGTGGCGAACTGCGCGCCGGACGCGGTGCCTCGCACCACATTGGCTCCCAGCGCGAGCTGCACGCCGGACAAATCCTCGCCCACCCAGTTCGCGCCCAGGGACATGGCCGCGCCATCCACCCGCTTCGCATGCGTCGCGAGCGCACCGAGCGCGAACGTGGTCACCAGCCGCTCCGTGGCCGTGCCCGCCGTGCTCACGTGCGGCAGCGCCATCAGCACCACCGGGACGTGGATCTCCTCCGTGTCCGAACGCTGCCGCGCCACCGTGGCCCCCGCGGGCTCACCGCCTGTCGCGGCCTCCACGAGGGGCGCGGGGGACAGCGCCGCGACAGGAATCGCGACGGCCGTGGGAGCCGGTGCCTCCTGCACGGGAGCGAAGTGTGACTCCGGAGCAGCGGTCCCTTCCGTGCGCTCCTCGGCTCCGGCCGCTCCCGCCGCCACCGCGACCATCACCCCGACACACACCGCGACCTTGCGCTTCATCGCCTGGACCTTCCTGAAAAAGGATTCGGCGAAGGGAACACCGCGGCCTTCCAGAACTGTCACCTGCCCGTCTTCACCTTCACGAAGCCCGGTGTCCGGCGCGCCCGGCCGCTACGCTTCCCCCATGCGCCCGTCCCGTCCTCCCCACCCTTCCCGCCGCGAGGTCCTGGTGGCGGGCATCGGC
>NZ_RAWR01000218.1:0-17587 GCF_003986945.1 Corallococcus sp. AB018
GGGTTGAAGCGGGTGTCGGCGGGGCGGCCGGTGAAGGTGGGGGGGATGATGATCTGCCGGCAGATGCCGCCCACGGCGAAGGGGATCTGCTTCATCTCGCTGGAGGACGAGACGGGGATCGCCAACCTGGTGGTGCCCTCGGAGGTGTATGCGCGGTGCAGGCAGGAGATCCACGGCGCGCTGTTCCTCGTGGGGGAGGGGATGCTGGAGCGCTCGGGGAAGGTGACGAACGTGAAGACGCGCAGCGTGGTGTCCGTGAGGCAGTGAGACGTAGGAACACCGCGCTACATCTGCACGTCTGTTCCCGTGATCCGTGGACGGATGGGCAGGAATACCCACGGGGGCATGGAACAACCCGTATTGCTAGCGATATAGGTTGCTTCTGTCTGGAGTGTAGTAGCGTGGATCAGAACGGGAGGGTACTCAGTGCGCAACAGTCTTCGGTGGTTGGGGTCGCTGCTCGATCGCGTGGGCCTGTCTGAAGTGGTGGAGGAGGCGAGCGATTGGGTTCGGTACTACGCGCAGGGCAAGCCGCCCGTGAGCGAGCCTGCTCGGACCCGCGTCTCTCGCCCGGTGCACTCCGAGGCCCCGCGCGCGTCCGTGCATGAGGTGATCGAGTCCCTGCGCAACGCGATTCCGGATCGCCAGGTGGACGCGACGGTGGTGGGGGTCCCCTTCGAGGGCCGCATGGAGCTGGCGCAAGCCGCCCGTCGCAAGACGGCGCCCAAGGCGAAGAAGGCCGCGAGCAAGAAGAGCGCGGCGAAGAAGGCCCCGGCCGCGAAGAAGGCGGCGCCCGCGAAGAAGAAGAGCGCGGCGAAGAAGGCCCCAGCCGCGAAGAAGGCGGCTTCGTCCGGAGCCACGAGCGAGGACGCGGTGTCGGTGCTGGAGACCGCGCTGCGAGGCCATGCGCGCCAGAAGGACCTGGTCTCCGCGGGCAAGGAGAAGGATCAGCTCCTGCGCTCGCTGATCCCGCTGTACCTGGCGAAGTCGCTGGACGTGGAGGTGACGTCCGGAACGACGTCGCGTTTCTGGAGCGGGCTGGGCGTGACCTACGCCGCGCCGAACGCGGCCAAGGCGCTGCGCCTGCACGCCGGCTACGCCCAGGACACCAAGAAGGGCAAGGCCATCACCGCGAAGGGCGTCCGCTACGTGGAAGACGCCCTCACGCAGGCCGCGAAGTAGCTCCTGCCGGGCCAGATGCCGCGCCTTTGCTGCCCACTCAAGTACGGCATCCGCCGTGTTTGGGCATGGGCAGCGATTGCTTGCATGGTGTCTTGCGCCACGACTGGGCTTCAGCCGGAGACTCAGGCTGACTCAAGCGAAGCCATTTCTTCTGCTGTCTTTGAATGGCCAGAGGGCCTGGAGCCCATGGCGACGCTGGATGGACCTGCCATCCTGGCGTCCCATGCGGCCCTCCAGGATGTCGTGAGCCGTTTCCCCAAGGCGCGCCGGAATGAATGCATCTTCACGGCGCGAGCCCTGGAGGTCGTCGTCGGCGAGGGGAAGGGCGTCTACATCGTCCGGGTGAACCGGCGCGTCGACCACTGTGAGGGAATCGGACCTGGTGGCAGCTTCGAGCTCGACTGGTTCGAGCTCTATGCCGTCTCGCCCGAGGGCCGGATCATCGAGCGGTATCAGTACGCGCCGTGAATCCGCCTCAATCCCTCGCGGATCGTGAGCCCGGGACCGGCAGGTTGTCCGTCCGCCGGTATGTGGCCACCACGGAGTACTTCGTGTCCGCCGTGTGATTCCGGCTCGCCGCGTGGAACAGCCGCGCGTGGAAGAGCAGCACGTCCCCGGGGAACAGTCGCACGTACTGCGCGCCTTCGATGAGCGCCGCGTTCTCCGGCAGGTCCGACCGCAGGAACAGCCGCGCGTCGTAGCGCTCCGGCGCGAACTGCATCCGGTGCGTGCCGGGCAGCACCTTCAGGCCGCCGTTCTCCGGCGTCTCCGGGCCCAATGCCAACCACGTGGAGATCAGCTCCGGCCGCGTGAAGGCCCAGTAGCGCACGTCTTGGTGCCAGCCCGTGTCCGAGGAGAAGCGCGGCTGCTTCGTCATCACGCAGTTGTGGTGCGCCCGCGCCTGCACCACCGGCCCGTCCAGCAACTGCCCCAGCGCCTCCATCATCCGCGCGTCGTCGAACCACGCCGCGAACAGGGGAGCGCGCCCATGCGCCTTCAGCAACCGCCTCACCGTCCGCCCGCCCTCGGCGTCGACGCTCGCCGGTGAGCCCGGATAGGCGACTTCGGCCTCGTACTCCACCGGGCCGTCACCGGAGGCGAGCTGCTCCTGGATCACGGCCCGCATCCGTGTACACGTCCCGCCCTCCACGAAGGACGGCAGGACGAGATACCCATCGGTGGCGAAGCGCTGGCACTGCTCGGGGCTCAGGACGGACATGGCGCCCGCTTCTTAATGGCGGCGCCCGCCGCATGCACCTGTCGCGATGCCTCAGCTCAGCAGCCGCGAATCATCCAGGTCGATTTCATCCTGGATGAGGTCCACGCCGTTCTGCCGGAACCGCCGCGCCGCCGCCCGGCTGCGCGGGCCGTGCCCGTGCTCCAGGCACCACTGCGCGTGCTCGCTGAGCAGCGCCAGCTCCAGCGTGCGCCCCAGCGTCAGGGAGAAGCGCCGCGCCCCGGCCTCCATCGTGGTGGGGTTCGCCATCGCGCCGGACACCCAGGCCCGCGCGTGCTCCAGCGCGTCGTGCGCCGTCTTCACGCACGGCCGCAGGCCCGCGTCCGTCACCTTCGACAGCCGGCTCTCCACCTCGTGGAAGAACGCCTCCAGCGTGCCTTCCTTCGCCAGCGCGCGCAGCGAATCCAACGACAGCACGTTCGTCGTGCCCTCCCAGATGGACAGCACCTGCGCGTCCGCCTGGATGCGCGGCAGGCCCGTGTCCTCCACGTAGCCCGCGCCGCCGAAGGACTCCGTCACCTCCGACGTGATGTGCACCACCTGCCGGCCCGTCGTCAGCTTCGCCAGCGGCGTCACCAGCCGCTGCAACAGCAACTCCTGCTCCGTCGCCGTGCGCGTCTCCAGCTTGCCCAGCAGCTCCACCCCGCGGAACGCCAGCAGGAAGCCCGCCTGGAACTCCGCCTCCAGCCCCGCCAGCGTGTCCATGTGCAGCGGCTTCTCGGACAGCGGCGCGCCGAACTGCACCCGGCGCTTCGCATAATCGTGCGCCAGCGCCATCGCCCGGCGCATGCTCCACGTGGCGCCCATCGCGTTCCAGGTGCGCGTCACGTTCAGCATCATCGCCATGTTGCGGATGCCGTCCGTCAGCCCCGCCACCGGCACCGCCAGCGTCCCGTCCAGCGTCAGCTCCGCAGTGGGCACCTTGCGCGTGCCCATCTTGTCCTTCAGCCGGTTGATCTGGATGCCGTTGAGCCGGCCCTGCGCGTCCCGCGTCTCCACGAAGAAGAGCGCCAGCCCCTTGCCGCCGGGGCCGTTGCCCGTGGGCCTCGCCAGCGTCAGCGCCATCTGCGCCGTCGTCGCGGACGTGAACCACTTCGTGCCGTGCAGCCGCCAACCCTCGGGAGACTGCCGCGCCTCCGTCAGAGTGAGCCCCACGTCCGAGCCACCCGTGCGCTCCGTCATCCACTGGCCGGACGTCCAGAAGGTCGCCGGATCGCGCGACGTCAGGTGGGGCAGGGCGTGGTCGATGAGCGCCTGGTTGCCCAGCGACAGGAGTGACCGCGCCGCGCCGTCCGTCATCGCCAGCGGGCACGAGTAGACGTCCAGCGACGGCTGCACCAGATAGTTCAACGCGAACTGGTGCACGCGGCTGAGCGCGCCGCTCTTCTGCTCGTAGGCCACCGCGACCAGGCCCTTCTTCGCGGTCAGCGCCTCCGCCTCCTTCCACAGCGGTGACACCTCGATGTGATCAATGCGCTGACCCCACGGGCTCCATTGCGTGAGCACGGGCTCGTTCAGCCGGTCGCGCTGCTGGAACTCGTAGAAGTACTTGCCTCCCAGCTCTCCCAGCTCTCGGAAGTCATCCTGGAGCGAACGAAACATGTCCTCCGGAAGGGTACGGGCGAGGTAGCCCTGCAGGAACGCGTCGTCGTCGTACTGGTTGCCAAGACCGGGGGGCGCCTGGAAGAAGCTCATGGGCCGAAGTTAACACCGCTGACACGACGGTGGGGTACAGTGACCTCCCCCCCCGCCGGAGCTGTGATGGCTGACTTCACCCGCAGGCCCCCACCTGGCCCAGGTCCGTCTTCGCTCGGCGCCGAGCAGGACGAGAATCGCAACATCACCCCGCTGGAGACGCCCGCCGCGCAGGCGAACCCCGTCCTGTCCGCGCCGCCCCGTCCGCGCGCGCCCGCACCCGCCGGTGCGGCCCTGGGCGCGGAGCCGCGTCCGGAGCCCACCCGCTCCCGGCCCGCGGTGTCCGCCCCGCTGCCGTCCGTCATCTTCGACCCGATGCCGCGCCCCCGCGTGCCTCCCGCGCAGTCCGCGGGCGTGGCTCCGCCGGGCGCGCCGCCGCCGTTCGGCGAGGAGATGCTCGACGTGCAGACCGAGCGGCGCACCGCGCCCCCTGGCCCGCCTCCACCCGCGCAGGAGCCCGAACGTCGCGCGGCTCCCGGCATGGAGCGTCGCGGTCCCCCGGAGGCGGACCGCCGTGGCGCGCCCCCGGCGGGCCCTGACCGTCGCGGTGCCGCCTCGGCGCCGCAGCAGGGCTACGCAGGCCCGGAGCGGCGCGGCGTCCGGCGCGCCGATGGCTCGGACGCCCAGGCGACGAACCGCTTCTGGCCCGCGCAGCCCAAGACGCTCCAGGAGTCCGGCCTCAACGCGACCTTCGTGGAGGAGCTGGTCCTCAAGGCCATCTTCTTCGCGGGCGAGATGCGCGGCATGGACGTGGCCACGCGCCTGCAACTGCCCAGCGCGCTGGTGGACGAGGTCATCGAAGGCCTGCGCCGGCAGAAGTACATCGACATCCGTGGCGGTGGCGGATCCGGCGTGGGCCGCTCCACGATGATCTACCAGCTCACGACCTTCGTGACGGACGTGCTGCGGCAGATATTGGACCGCAACCGCTACAACGGTCCGGCGCCCGTGCCGTTCAACGAATGGGTCGCCGCCGTGAAGCAGCAGACCGTGCGCGGCAATCGCATCACCCGTCATCGCATGCAGGACAAGTTCGGCGACCTGATCATCCGCGACTACATCTTCGACGGAATCGGTCCGGCGATGAACTCCGGGCGCGCCATCTTCTTCTATGGCCCCCCGGGCAACGGCAAGACGGCCATCTGCCAGGGCATGGTCAACTGCTACGAGGGAGACATCTTCGTTCCGCACGCGCTGCTCGTCGACGACTTCGTCGTGAAGATGTTCGACGCGAACATCCACCGCGCGGTGGAGGACGAACCCGGCATGCCGTCGTATGACCGCCGCTGGGTGCGCTGCCGCCGCCCGCTCGTGGTGGTGGGCGGTGAGCTCACGCTGGAGATGCTCGACCTCGTCTACACGCCGGAGGTGAAGTACTACGAGGCCCCGTTCCAGATGAAGGCGTCCAACGGGATGCTCCTCATCGACGACTTCGGCCGGCAGAAGGTGTCCCCCAAGGACCTGCTCAACCGGTGGATCGTCCCGCTGGAGAGCGACGTGGACATCCTCACGCTCCACACCGGCAAGAAGCTCCAGGTGCCCTTCGACGTGTTCGCCGCGTTCTCCACGAACCTGGATCCCAGCGCCCTGGTGGATGACGCCTTCCTGCGCCGCGTCCGCTACAAGCTGGAGGTGCAGCGCCCGGACGAGGAGCAGTTCCACGAGATCTTCCAGGTGATGTGCAGGAAGCGCGGCGTGCCCTACGACGCGCGCGCCGTGGACTACCTCATCGACGAGCACTACCGCCCGCACCACCGGCCCTTCGCCGCGTGCCAGCCTCGCGACCTGTTGGATCAGGTCATCGACATGGCGAACTATCAGGGCCAGACGCCGCGCCTGGATCCCGCGCTGCTGGACGCCGCCGTGCGCAGCTACTTCGTGCGCTTCGACAAGCCGGCGGACTCCTCGCCCACCGCCGCGTCCGCCCGCTGAAGCGGCTGGGGGCCGTCCCCCGCGAACGGCCCCCACGGCGACGGCTGGAGCCACGTGCGCACCGTCTCCACGGGCACGTTGGCCAGCACGTCCACGATGGACAGCCCCGTCACGAAGCGCCCCTCGCGCCCCTGCGCGTAGTCCGGGTGGCGGAAGCGCTGCCACAAGAGGCGCACGTCCACCGCCCGGAAGCGCTCCGGCTTCAGGTACACCGTGGAGCCCGTCCCCGAGTAGTACGTGTGCGCGCCCGTCTGGAGGCAGTACTCCACCAGCCGCTGCGTCTTGTCCTCGCCCCGGCGCTCCAGCGTGGACGAAAGCACCAGGTTCGGCTCCAGGCCCAGCGGTGCGTGGAACAGCGCCATGCTGGACAGGAGCACGCGCAACAGCGACCCCGGGCCGGACTCGCGCGCGGCGGCGTCGTAGAAGGGCTCCAGCAGCGGCAGCACCTGCGCGCGGAAGTGCGGCCGGCCTCCGTAGAGCGTCACCATCGCCTGGAGGTGCTTGCGCGCCCAGGGCTGGCTCTGATCCACCGTCAGGTCGCGGATGCGCGTGTCGCGGTGCGGATCCTCCAGCGGGATGGACAGCCACTGGAAGCCCGGCTCGGACGGGGGCGGCGTGGGCACGCCGTGGGGCAGGGCGACGCGCGTGCGGCGCTGCCAACCGCGCCGGAGCCACTGCACGTCGTCCAGCACCACCAGCGTCCCGGCGCGGGCCACCTGCTCGTAGAAGTCCACCCACGGCAGGTAGTGGGGCTGCTCGGCGACGAGGACTCCAGGGTGTCCGGACACGCCCGGGATGATAGGGCCTTTCAGCCGCCGCGCACCGGGTGACGGAACATCGGAGGGAACACGCGCGGGGCCTTCTTCTTGCGCACGCAGGTGGTGTCCGCGCTCATGTAGCAGGCGGAGAACGCGCGCCGCCGCTGTCCGGGCCGGCCGCGCCCGGAGCGGTGCCAGACGTGGTTGTGCACGAGCAGCGCCTCTCCAGCCCGCACCGGCAGGGGCACCACGTGTCCTTCCGCGTCCGCCGCCTCCACGCGGTCCGGAGGAATCACGCCGCCCAGTGACGTCACCAGGCCCGCGCGGTGACTGCCCGGAATCACCTCCAGACAGCCGCCGCCTTCTGGCGCGTCGTCCAGCGCGGTCCAGATTTGAAGGTCCGGCTCGCGCGTGAGGCCCCACAGCTTTCCGCCGTCCTGGTGGAAGGGCAGGTTGCTGCCGCCCGCGGGGCCCTTGTGGAAGAGGATGGCGCGGTACAGGACGATGTCGCCGGGGATGCGCGCGCGGGCGATCCGTTCGAACAGCGGGTTCTCCATCCACGCGAGGAAGCGCGGATCCTTCTCCAGCTTCTCCAGCTTGCGGTAGTCCAGGGACGGACCCTGCCAGCCCAGCCCCAGGGGGGCGTCCTCGTAGCGGCCGGTGGTGGCGTCCGGCTGGAAGAACATCCCCGGGTACACCACGCGGCCGAGCATCAGGTCGTCCGCCCGCTCGCGCAGCGCTTCCACGCCCGCGTCGTCCAGCACGCGGCCCAGGCGCGCGAAGCCGTGCGCCTCGTAGTGGGCGAGCACGGCCGCCACGTCCAACCCTTCCGCCTCCACGCTGATCATCGCGCGCACCATTGCCTGGAGGCCCCGGCGCGTCCAGCCTTGGCCTGCGCGGACAGGGGAGGGCGCACTCGTGGGAGGGGCTGTCGGCACTTGCACCCGCGCCTGCCCGGCCGCATGGTGGGCGGGGATGCCCTACCGTCGCGCCACGCACCTCGTCTCCGCCCCGGATGGCACCCGGGTGGCGGTCCACACCCACAGCTCGGGCACGCCGGAGGAGGGCCGCGACGCCGCGCTCGCGGACCGCTCCACGGTGTTGCTGACCAACGGCATTGGCACGTCGGAGAACTTCTGGCGCCACATCGTCGCCGACCTGGAGCAGGACCACCGCGTGGTGCACTGGGACTACCGCGGCCATGGCATGAGCGAGGAGTCGCGCGACAACGACTACCGCGTCCAGGTGCACGTGGACGACCTGGAGCGCGTCACCGAGGCGGCCATGGCGCGCGGCGACGGCAAGCCCCCGCACCACATCGCCTTCTCCATGGGCGTGCGCATCCTGCTGGAGCTCTACCGCCGCCGGCCGGATCTGGTGCCGTCCATGACGCTCATCGCGGGGACGCCGGGCGTGCCGGGCTCGGCGGATCCGCGCTGGGGATCCCGCTTCGCGTTGTCCGCCGCGAAGGGGGTGCTGGCCGCGGGGACGCCCTGGGTGCCGGTGGTGGCGCCCGCGGTGAAGGCCTTCCTCGCCACCCCGCTGGCGGATCCGCTGGCGCGGGCCGTGGGGGCGCTGCGGCCCCGGGCTCCGCGTGAGGACATCGCCGAGTTCCTGGACGCGCTCTACCACATGAGCGCGCAGGCCTATTGGCGCACGCTGCGAGGCCTCACGGAGGGCCACGCCTGGGACGTCCTCCCCTCCATCCGGGTGCCCGTGCTGATCATCGCCGCGAGCGATGACGTCCTCGTGCCCCTGTCGGAAGTGCAGCGGCTGCACCGCGCGCTGCCCCAGGCCTACTGGCTCCAGGTGGATGACGCCGGCCACGCGGGCCTCCTGGAGGCCGGGACGGAGATCGCCCAGTCCGTTCGGGGCTTCCTGGATGCGCATGGATTGGCGGATTGAGCCTCCCCGCAAACCCCCGGGACTCCTGGCTGAAGCCGGGCCGGTCCGGATGACCCATCCGCACTGCCAGGTCTTGAGAAATCCGTGACCCGGAGGGTTCCATGGCCGTGAGCGAGAAGTCACGGGGAGGGGTTTGCGTCGGCCTGTAATTTTGTGGTTTGTGAGGAGGCTCAGTACTCAACACGGAGTCTCCATGTCCTGGTCTTCCCGGCACCTGCTGGTCCCTTTGTCAGCGGTGCTGTTGGTGTTGTCGGCGTGCGGTGGTGATGACGACAAGAACCCTGTCTGCGGCAACGGCATCATCGAGAGTGGCGAGGCGTGCGACGACGGCAACCGCGTCGAAGGCGACCGCTGCAACAACAGCTGTCAGGTGACCACGCCCACGAACGACGCGGGCACGAACACGGACGCGGGCACTGACGCTGGCACGGAGACGGACGCCGGCACGGAGACGGACGCCGGCACGGAGACGGACGCTGGCACCGAGACGGACGCCGGCACGGCCACCGACGCGGGCACCGAGACGGACGCCGGCACGGTGACGGACGCGGGCACGGAGACGGACGCAGGTACGACCACCGACGCGGGCACCGAGACGGACGCCGGCACGGTGACGGACGCTGGCACCGAGACGGATGCCGGCACGGAGACGGACGCGGGCACCATCGACGCGGGCACGGATGCCGGCACGGAGACGGACGGCGGCGCCACGGACGGCGGCCCGGCTCCGGACGCGGGCACGGGTTCGGACGCGGGCACCGACGCGGGCACCACGGCGACGCTCAGCGCGCTGGAGCCGGCCGCGGTCTTCGCGCGCTCGGGCACCACGGGTGAGACGATTCCGGAGCCTCTCGCGGTTTCGCTGAGCGCCAACGCCACCACGGACGTCGTGATCCAGGTCACCTCGTCCAGCCCCTCGGTCGTCATCGCCAACAACGGCCAGGTGACGGTGCCCGCGGGCTCGCGCTCCGCGGCGATCATCGTGACGGCGAACGACGCGGCGGGCTCCGCCAAGGCGACGCTGACGGCCACGCTGGGTGGCGACTCGCGCACCGCCACCGTGCGCGTGCTCGGTGCGACGGAAGCGGCCTCGCTGGCGTTCCTGTCGCCGGAGACGGTGTCCCTGGCCGCCGGTCAGACGGCCAACGTCACCGTGACGCTCGACATCCCGGCCGCGGCGGCCACGTCCGTGGCGCTGTCCACGACGGGCAACGTGGGCTCCGTGCCGGCCACCGTGACGGTGCCGGCCAACGAACTCTCCGCGAAGTTCACCTTCACCGCCGGCGCCGCCGGTTCGACGGGCACCCTCGTGGCCACGCTCAACGGCCAGTCCGTGTCCGCCCAGGCGAAGGTCACCGCCGCCCCGACGACCGATCACGTCGTCATCAGTGAGCTGGCGTACGCGGGTCCCGCGGGCGCGGATGACGAATTCGTCGAGCTCTACAACCCGACGAACGCGGAGGTGAATATCGGTGGCTGGAAGCTGCAGTACATGAAGGCCACCGGAGGCACGGCCTACAGCGGTAACTACGTGATCCCCGCCAACTCGAAGATCGCGGCCCACGGCTTCTTCCTGCTGACGAACTCCAAGTACGCCGGCTCCGTGGCAAGTGACGCGAGCTGGGGCACGACCTTCTCCATGGCGGCCGCTGGCGGCCACATCCGCATCGGGCCCTCGACGCTCGGCACGGGCGCTTCTGAGAAGGCAGTGGACAAGGTGGGCTACGGGACCGCGGACCAGCCGGAGGCCACCGCCATCAACGGTGCTCCTGCCACCGCCGGCAGCTACGAGCGCAAGGCCAACGCCGGCTCGTCCGCCGCGACCATGGAGAGCGGCGCGGACGCGACGAAGGGCAACAGCCAGGACACGGACGTGAACAACACGGACTTCATCATCCGCACCACGCGCGGCCCGCAGAACAAGGCGAGCGGCACGGAAACGCCTTGACGCACTGAGCAGTGACTGGCCCCCACCGTCCGTCCAGGAACGGTGGGGGCTGGCAATACCCGCGCGCTTTCGCCATAAGCGGGGGCGTGCGAGTCGTCTCCTGGAACGTCAACGGTCTGCGCTCCATCCACCGCAAGGGCTTCCTCCCGTGGCTGTCCAAGGCCCGGGCGGACATCGTGGGGCTGCAGGAGGTGCGCGCCCGCGTGGAGCAGCTCCCCGCGGAGGTGCGCGCCCCCCGCCGTTGGAAGACCCACTTCGTGGCCGCGGAGCGCCCCGGCTACAGCGGCGTGGGCCTCTTCAGCCGCCACGAACCGGACGAGCTCACCACCACCCTGGACGCGCCGGAGATGGACGCGGAGGGCCGCCTCCAGTTCGCCCGCTACGGCAAGCTCACCGTGGTCAACGGCTACTTCCCCAACGGCAACGGGAAGGACCGGGACCTCTCCCGCATCCCCTTCAAGCTGGACTTCTACCGCCGCCTCTTCGCGCGCCTGGAGAAGCCGCTGCGCGACAAAGAGCGCGTGCTGGTGATGGGGGACTTCAACACCGCCCACCGCGACATCGACCTGGCGCGCCCGCGCGAGAACCGCGAGACCAGCGGCTTCCGCCCGGAGGAGCGCGAGGAGTTCGACCGGTGGCTCCGCGCGGGCTGGGTGGACACCTTCCGCCACTTCAACGCGGATGGCGGCCACTACTCCTGGTGGAGCCAGCGCGCCGGTGTACGCGAGAAGAACATCGGCTGGCGCATTGACTACGTGCTCGCCACCCCCGCGGCGCTCGCCTTCGTGAAGAAGGCCTCCGTGCACTCGGACGTTCACGGGTCGGATCACTGCCCGGTGAGCGTGGACCTGGACCCCGCGGTCCTCACCTGAACCCCCTCATGCCCAAGGGACACCTCTCATGAACGCACTGCTCTCCATCTGGACCTGGGTCGAGGTGGGCCTCGTCGCCCTGGTGGGCTTCTTCGTCCAGCTCTTCCTGTTCATCCTCACGTTCCTGTTCGACAAGCGCCGCTACGTGGCGGGCCGCTGCTTCCGCCTGGTGGGGGTCACCGCCGCGAAGCTCACGCCCTTCTGGCGCTTCGGCGTGCATGGGAACGTGCCGGACCGCGTGGCGCCCAACACCGTGGTGGTGAGCAACCACGAATCCAACGCGGACTGCTTCCTCATCTCCTTCCTGCCGTGGGAGATGAAGTGGCTGGGCAAGCGGAGCCTCTTCAAGGTGCCCGTGGTGGGCTGGATGATGAGCCTCGCCGGGGACGTCTCCGTGGAGCGCGGCGACCGCGACTCGGCCACCGGCGCCATGGCGCGCTGCAAGGAGTGGATGCTCAAGGGGATGCCGGTGATGATCTTCCCGGAGGGCACGCGCTCCAAGACGGATGAGCTGCTGCCCTTCAAGGACGGCGCCTTCCGGCTCGCCATCGAGATGCAGGCGGACGTGCTGCCCCTGGCGGTGAGCGGCACGCGGCTGGCGCTGCCCAAGCACTCGTGGCGCTTCGCCACGTCGCGAGGGCTGGTGACGGTGGGCACGCCCATCTCCACCAAGGGGATGACGATGGACGACGTGGAGTCGCTCAAGAACCAGGCGCGCGCCCAGATTGAAGCCCTGCGCGCTTCGCTCAAGCCGTTGACGGGGGGCTCTGCCTCCGTGCCGGCGTCGGAAGCCAACGCCGCTCGCTGAGCGGCCGGCGGGCCGGGGCACGCGTGTTTGTCCAGGAACGCACGTACCCCAGATTGTTGAGCCTTCACGCGGGGGCTGGACTATGGAGTCCACCCGGGGCCGGTTCTCTCGGTCCGGCTCGGCGCCTGGCGCCCAGGAAGGAAGCGCGTGATGACGCCGGGCGGTCCACGTGAAGAGCAGCGGGTGGCCACGGGCATCCCCGGCCTGGACACCGTGCTGTGCGGCGGCCTGCGCAGGGGCCGCATGTACATGGTCCTGGGCCTGCCGGGCGCGGGCAAGACCATCCTCGCCAACCAGATCTGCTTCCATCAGGCGGCCCAGGGCCACCGGGTCCTCTACCTCACGCTCCTGGCCGAGTCGCACACGGAGCTGGTGAGCAACCTCCAGACGCTGTCGTTCTTCGACCCGGCCTGCGTGCCGGGGAAGATCAGCTACCTGAGCGCCTTCACCATCCTGGAGCAGGGCGGGCTGGAAGCGCTCGCGGAGCTGATCCGCAAGGAGATCAAGGCGCACAAGGCCTCGCTGCTCGTGCTGGACGGACTGCTGGCGGCGGAGGAGCTGGCGCCGTCGCGGCAGGCGCTCAAGAAGTTCATCCACGGCCTCCAGGTCGTGACGGGCCTCATCGGCTGCACCACGGTGGTGCTCACCACCGGGGGGGACAAGGGCCTGCGCGCGGAGCACACCATGGTGGACGGCCTTCTGGTGCTCCAGCAGCGGACCTTCGGGGTGCGCACCCTGCGCGAGCTGAGCGTGCGCAAGTTCCGGGGCAGCGCTTACAAGATGGGGCAGCACGGCTTCGAGATCACCGCTGACGGCCTCACCGTCTATCCCCGCCTGGAATCCATGGTGGACGGCAACCTGGTGCCCGGCGCGGGGAAGCGCGAGCGCGACGCCTTCGGTGTGGCCGGCCTGGACTCGATGCTCAAGGGGGGCGTGCCCGCTGGCTCCACCACCATCCTCCTGGGGCCTCCGGGCAGCGGCAAGACGCTGCTGGGGTTGAGCTTCCTGGCGGAAGGCGCCCGCCAGGGGGAGCGCAGCCACTACTTCGCCTTCTACGACGCGCCGGAGCGGATGCTCGCACAGGCGGCGGGCGTGGGGCTGCACCTGCAGCCCCTGATGGAGCGCGGGGACCTGGAGGTGAGCTTCCGGCCGCCCACGGAGAACATCCTCGACAAGCTGGGCACGGAGCTGTTGACCATCGTGCGCAGCGGCCGGGTGCGCCGCATCTTCCTGGACGGCTACGAAGCGCTCCGCCGCGCCTCCACCCGCAATACGCGGGTGGCGCGCTTCCTGGCGGCGCTCGTCAACGAGTGCCGGGTGCGCGAGGTGACGCTCATCTACACAGCCGAGGCCACCTCCGCCTTCGGCCCGGAGGTGAAGTTCCCTCTCAAGGGCATCTCCATGGTGGCGGAGAACATCCTGTTCCTGCGCATGGTGGAGCTGCACTCCGGGCTGCGCCGCTTCATCGCGGCGCTCAAGGTGCGCAACAGCGCCTACGATCCCGCCCTGCGCGAGTTGGAGATCACGAACAAGGGACTCAAGGTCGGCCAGCCCTTCGCGGAAGGGCAGATGTTGATGACGGGGCTCGCGCGCACGCGGACTCCGGAGCCGACCCCCGTGCCGAAGCCGCGCCGCAAGCCGCGCGCGGGCACCGTGTCCTCCGCCAGGGCGACCTCGCCGAAGCCGCGCCGGAACGTCTCCAAGCGCCGAGGCACGTGACCATGGGGCCCGTCCTCATTGTCGACGACGAGTTCGGCATCGTGGAGGCCGTCCGGGACCTCCTGTCCGACGAAGGCTACCGCACGGCCACGGCGCTCAACGGCCGCGAGGCCCTGGAGCGGATGCGCCAGGAGCGCCCGTCGATGATCCTGCTCGACTACATGATGCCGGTGCTCAACGGGCCCGGGGTGCTGGAGTCCATGCAGAAGGACCCGGCCCTGCGCGACGTCCCGGTGGTGATGATGAGCGCCAGCCCGCCGGACTTCTGGCAGCACCTGCCATGCGCGGGCTTCCTGCCCAAGCCCTTCGACATCGAGCAACTGCTGGGCATGGTCCGACGCATGATCGGCCCGCCGCCAGTGACGCACTGACGGCCTGTCAGGGATTGAAGTCGGTCACAGCCCATGACTGTGACAGGTGAACCATGAAGCCTTCGTTTCTCTTCGTTCTCGTGGCCGCTGCTTCGGCCTTGTGGGCTTGTTCCTGGCTGCCCGGCACGAAGGCTGAACCATCGGTGGAACGGTCGGCGCGCCTGAAGTCGGCGGTGACGGAGTCATGCATCAATGAGGGACTGCATCGACTCCGATTGCGGAGCACCGGCAAACTGGACAATCAGCTGTTCGTGGTTGCGGAGCCTGATGGGCCCTCAATGGCCCATCAGGTTCCTGTGATCATTCAGCATCACAAGGTTCTTGGGCCCTCCTTCATCCTGGTCGTCGTAACGACCCTGCCACGTGGCCGCGTGGGTGAGGCGGATTACCGGCAGGCGGAAGAGTGGACTGGAGAGGTCCTTCAGGGCGTTCTCGACGCGTGCAAGGCATCAGGCCCGGTGAGGTGCGTTCGTTGCCAGCATGATGCGTGCAACGTGCCGTGCACTCCTCGCTGAACGGGAAGTCAGCTGTAGAAGGTCATGAGCGAGCCCCTGGAACTGCGTACGGCAGCTCCAGGGGCTTTCTGCTTTGAGGCCGGACCCCGCGCGAAGCCGGGCACGGCGCACCGCATCAACCGGTTTACGCCGTGCAACGCGTTCTCGGCTGCTTGCAAATGGGTAAAGGGGGCTGGTATTTCTTCGTCAATCGAACGAACTCGCATGTTCGCGGTGGGCGGGGACGCAGGGCGGCTCCAGGTGGCAGGGGCCCCGGCGGCGGGAGATGGCGGTTTCTCCTCTGGCGGGTGGCTGCATGGGTGACGCGACGCGGCATGCGAGCGGCGGATTCCAGCAGGTTTTGATTTCTTCGCCGTAAGAACGAAGTCATCCCAGCAAGACAACCCGGAGGGGATTCATGCTTCGCAACAAGCGTTTCGCGTGGACGTTGACGGCTGTCGGAGTTTTCGCGCTCGCGGGGCTCGTGGGGGCCTGTGATCCCGAGGACGACCCCACGCCTGGCACCCAGAACGACGCCGGTACCAAGACTGACGCGGGCACCAACACGGACGCAGGGACGAACACCGACGCGGGCACCGACGCGGGCACGGAGACGGACGCCGGGACGAACACGGACGCCGGCACGGAGACGGACGCGGGCACCGACGCGGGCACCCAGACGACGCTGCCCCTGGCGGTGGACGGCACCTGGGCTGCTAGTGGCTACATGGGTGACGGCGAGGAGAACGGCCTCGTGGACGAGCCCGTGTGCGCCACACCCCGCCCGGGCTCGGGCCTGGGGACCTGCCACAAGTTCACCTACACGAAGAAGAGCAAGAACTGGGCAGGCGTCTTCTGGCAGTACCCGGAAGGCAACTGGGGCAAGACCAACACGCCGGGCTTCCTGGTGCCGGACGGCGCGAAGGCCGTGACCTTCTACGCCTGGAGCGACAAGGGCGGAGAGACCGTCGACTTCTTCGTCGGCTACGGCCCTGACTCCCAGGACGGCTTCGAGAAGAAGCTCAGCCCGGCCGCAGTGCTGGCCACGACGCCCACCAAGTACACGCTGGACATCAGCAAGATCCGCTACGCCGACGTGGCGGCGGGCTTCGGCTGGTCCGCGGGAGGCCACGACGAGCCGTTCGTGTTCTACATCGACGACATCCAGTGGCAGTGACCCCCATCTGAGCGCCCGGTGCGCCCAAACAGGAACGTGAGCGGACGATGAAAGCGGGAACGGCGGTGTTGACGGTCGATGCGGCGGGCATGCGGGCGCAGAACAGCGGCCTGCTGCTCAACATGATCTGGCGCGAGCGTCAGATCTCCCGGGCGGAGATCGCCCGGCGCACGGAGCTCAGCCCGTCGACCGTCTCCGCCATCGTCGCGGACCTGGAGCACGCGGGCCTGGTGCGCAGCATTGGCGCCGGGGTCTCCCGCGGGGGCCGCCGTCCCACCCTCATCGGCTTCTGCGACGAAGCCTTCAGCCTGGTGGGCGTCGAACTGGGCGCCTCCCACGTCACCGTCGTCCTCACGGACCTCCGCGGCCGCGTGCGCACGCAAAGCAAGGCGAGCCACGCGGTGCGCGGTGATCCGGAAGGGTCGCTGCAGAAGGCGAAGGAGCTGGTCCAGGAGTGCCTGGAGGCCGAGCGCGTCCCGCGCCGCTCCGTCGTCGGCATGGGGGTGGCCGTGCCCAGCCCCGTGCACCCGGCGGCCCCCGGCAAGATGTCCCCCCTCATCCTCCCCGCGTGGAAGCACGTGGACGTGAAGGAGTGGTTCGAGACAACCTTCGACATGCCGGTGTTCGTGGACAACGACGCGAACCTCGGCGCGCTGTCGGAGTGCTTCTGGGGCGCGGGCTCCGGCGGCGAGGACCTCACGTACATCAAGCTGGCCACCGGTATCGGCGCCGGCCACATCATCCACGGCGACGTGTATCGGGGCGCCGGCGGAATGGCCGGTGAAATCGGCCACATCCCGGTCGACTCCAACGGCCCGCTCTGCGTGTGCGGCCTGAGGGGCTGCCTCGTCACCCTCATCGGCTCCACGGCGCTCACCGAGCGCGCACGCGAGCTCATGGGCACCCGCGGCCGCAAGGGCCCCACCGTGCGCGACCTGGTGGAGGGTGCTCGCACGGGTGACGCCGCCGCGAAGCAGATCATCGACGGCATGGGCGCCTACCTGGGCATCGCCGTGGGCGGCCTGCTCAACCTGTTGAACCCCGCCATCGTCGTGCTGGGAGGGGAGATCTCCTCCGTGGGCGAGATGCTGCTCGACCCCTTGCGCGCGTCCGTGCGGCAGCGCGCCCTGTCTGTCTCCATGGCGGAGACGCGCATCGTCACGTCGGTGCTGGGAGAGCGGGCCATCGCCGTGGGCGCGGCCACCCTGGTGCTCCAGGCGGCGCTGCGCGACCGCTCCCTCTTTCCCACGCAGAACGTCGGGAGAAGTGCATGACTTCGCGCCGTCTGGTCCTCGCCCTGGCCCTCTCGGGCCTGGGAATGGCTTCGTGTGATCCAGCAGCAGGTCTGGATAACAAGCAAAACGAGCAACCCAGGCCCGTCACGGAGCAGCCGGGCACGGGGTGGGAAGTCGTCTGGCAGGACGAGTTCGACGGTCCGGCGGGCTCGCTGCCCTCGAAGGAGCGCTGGGTCCCGGACGTGGGCGGGGAC